>DASYWW010000058.1 GCA_035935655.1 Candidatus Bathyarchaeia archaeon | reverse complement strand
TTTCTTGATTAGATTCTCTCGTTGTTTCTTCGCGAGTCGGTTCCTGTCGTTGGTCATAGCTTCGGAGTTTCCATTGGAGGCATGTTGCACAGTTCACAATAGACAGGGCATTGGCAGTCTTGTCCGAGCATTGTCCTCCGATAATGCCGTTCGCAGGGCCAACAGAGGAGTTGACCGCGTTCGTGATTTGATAGGTGACGTCCACAGCTTACGCATTTGGTTTTTTCGTCGTCTGAAATATTTCGAATGTTAGTCAATGGGCCCCATGTCCAATGAAGTTCAGGCCATGCTCAGTTTTCGTATGTCCGCAGGCGAGAATCTTTTCTTTCGCCGAGTCAGACGATTCGTTAATTGAGCCCTTTGACCCCCTCGCGCTTTCGTTGTCGGCACTCCGATTGTTCAATACCACGCGGCTCGGAGCACTCTTTGTCGTGGTGGGAACCGACGCGCTGGACTTTTCGCTATGTCGTCCTGACTCTGTGGCGTGACTTGCGTCTGCGATTCCGGGGTAGACCTTGACCGGAGACCACTTATTCATCTTGAATACCTCTCCTGAGTCGACGTCGGAGTCCTGCGAAGGCATACCACTTCTTTTGATAGGAGTTCGCTCGCAGGGCCCGGTAGCCTGCCCGGGACATTGCGTTCTTTACGGCTGCTTCGGTGACGCGATCCCGGGGGTGAGTCTTGGTCAAGATCTCGGCGATCTCTCTGTAGGTCTTGTAGGGAGGGAGAGACCCGACTTCAATGATCTCCTGCTCCCGGGGAGTGAAGCCGATCCTATCAGAAGCCCCCCTTCTGCGGGCCCTCGGTGATACTTTTGCCCTCGATCGACGCTTGGTCATGGCCTACCCCGTGCGGGAGGGTCTCACTCCCGTTAAAGTCTCTCCTGACACGGCACCGGGCCTCTTATTGGCTGTGACATAATGGAGTCTCGGCCTGACAGAACTCAAACAGGAATCACCCAATCAATCGTTCTGCAGACAGGGCAGAAGTTCGCAACTTTGACGTATTCACCTCTCTTGTTTCTCAGGTAGAGGGGTCTCGCTTCATGCTTTGGTCTATCCTCTCCTCGCTTTGAGAGCTCAACTTCGGTATATGTGTGATTAAGCAATTCGGGCCTCCTTGACGACCTTGGCCTTCTTCTCCCTTCGTCTCACCATTCCTTCGACGATCACGAAATTGCCTTCCTCCGACGTCTCCATTTTGAGGTAGGCCCTCGAGCTCTGCACAGATCCGTAGCCGCACTTCTTCCTCATGTATTTCGCTCCACCTGAGATTGCGTGGTCGACCGTGATCTCCTGCTTCTCGTCGATCTCGTCTTTCAACCACCTGCAGAAGACGGGGTAAATGTCGAGGTTGATCTTGATCTCCGCAGAGGCCCTTTCCTTGTCCAAGTCGGAGAGCTTTGCGTGTCTGTGTGTGCGCGGGATTTTCTCTCTATCTAAGGTGCCTGTGACTGCAAGATTAGATTTCCATTGGAGACGTTGAACCTTCTGATAGTGTGCATTGCATGGTGAGCAGGCGAGCCTCAGATTGCGGAAGTGCTGATCCGGATCCTGACCCTGAGGAGCGAGTTGAATATGATCGATCGTCGCACCCATTGGATTCTCGAAGGGATTGTCTCCCATCAGGCAGAAAGGGCTCCTGATCATGCAATGGTTCCCATCCCTTTTCAGTAGATACTTCACGACGATCTGTCTGCGAAAACCTTGGATCCTTCCGTCGGAGTCGAAGTTGGCAATGTTGTCGGGGCCGAGCGTCACGTTCCAAGTCTTCTTTCTTCGAGTGATCTGGATCGTGAAGATCTGAGCCTTGACCAAGTCGATAGGGCCCTTGAGTGATTCGACGAAATGCTGCTCGCGATCATCGTCATCAGATCTACGAAAATCCTTCAAGGTGGAAACCTCCTG
Organism: Candidatus Bathyarchaeia archaeon; assembly: GCA_035935655.1. Classification (NCBI taxonomy): domain Archaea; kingdom Thermoproteati; phylum Candidatus Bathyarchaeota; class Bathyarchaeia (SeqCode); species Bathyarchaeia archaeon. The sequence continues at coordinate 35,505 of DASYWW010000058.1, read as the reverse complement.
AGAAACGCGCGAGTTGCTGAGGAAGCCTTAGGATTTGATCGGAATTTTCTTTCCGTTCGATCGTCCCATTCGAGCCTCGAGTTTCGAGTGGAAACAGTAGAAAGTAAGGGGTGGGGGGCTGATCGTTCTCCTGCCTTTTTGAGCCCCGGAGCGAAAGTCCCGTCTTGAAGATGCCGGATAAAATGGCAATTTTTACAGAGAAGTCTCAGATTAGTAGCTTCGTTTGATCCCCCTCTACTGAGCGGAAGGATATGATCAATTTGGAGGGCCTTTGTCGATCCGCAGAAGGAGCACCTTGTTCCAAGAAGTGCGACGACAATTCTTCGATAATCTTGATTGTCTATTTCCTTCATTTGTATCTTTCACCGTCGCGGAGCCACATTGACAGGTGGTCATAGCTGCAGAATCCAAAAGTGGTAATCTCGACGTCCCCGGCTTCGTTGACCGCTTCGACTTCGATCAAGATAATCGTCGCCTTTTCCCTGCAGTCCCTCTTCGAGCAATGTTCGGGTAGAGTCATTGTAGTTCCTTCATTTCTTCCGTCTCTTTGGATTCAGATAACGCAGAGGCCGACAAGTGCATTGCTTCTCCAATTCACCGCAGCGTGAGCAGCGAATAGTTTCCCCTATTCCAAACGTGCCTCCGTTGCATGCAGAGCACTTCAAGGAGATCCCTCGGTGCCTACCCAACCGATCGGCTTTTCGTCGACAGGGTATTTGGACTCCCCGAGAATCTCTTCGAGTGCTTGGATCCACTCGTCTTTCCAAGGTTTGCACAGGGAATCGAATCCCGTTCCGTTGATCTCCTTAGGTCGGTAGAGATAGACAGGTTTGTCCTGACCGAAAGCGAAACCTTGCTCGACATGAGCACCTCTCGAAGTTTCGGTCAATGGAGCAAGAAGGACGTAGTCAGCCCGGGAAATGTCAACGAGATCCGTAATCGCGATCGTCAGCCGGAACTCTTGAGATTTGTGGGCTTCGCTCCATACCCAACGACTCGTGCATTGGTCTCCGGTCAATTCTTCGAGCATGGGGATCAACTTCTTCGCGATCTCGATTCCTCCTCCGTTGAAATTCATGCCGAGATAGAATCGCATTCCTAATGAATAACCTCCTTCATTTGCGCGACATGAATCTTACAGAAGATTTGTCCTTCGTCGACGTCGTTCGACCCGCAGATCACGACCTTGGCTTTCGAATCCTTTCCGTCGAAGTCCTCGAGGTTGCTGAAGACCCGATATTGGCAGACGATCAAAATCCTGCCTGCCCCGGTTCAACCTGTGTCGTCTTGACGCGGTTCAATTTCATCGGGAATCGTTGTCTTCCCTTTTCGTCGAAATCTGCGACAGGGATTTCGAGTGCAACCTGAGCAGCTCTGATCTTGTTGGCACAGCTCTTCATTGTCTCGGTGTCAAATCTCTTCTTGGCTGTGGAGTAGTCCTTCCAAGCCTGTTTGAGCTCACCCCATTTTTGGCCTCTGTCTACCCGGGCAGGTCGCAGCCTCAATGGAAGATTCTCCAAGCGAATACGATCAGGACGATCAAGGTCGACGCGAGTTCTACTCCAATCAGGATCGCACAATCACGTCTGCTCATGGAAGCAATCGCTCCTGCACGGTGAGACTGCTTGGATCCTTCATCCACTTGTCAAGACTGATTGCAGCCTTCAGGTTCCAACCATAATATCGCTCGTTGAATCTCAGGTAGTCGCCTCCGAAATTGTCGGGTTCTGCTGCTCCGGCGTGGGTCGCGTAGATCTTTCCTAATTGCGAAAGATATGTTAGAACGACGTTGTCCCCGTATTGGTGAGCTGCGTTGATTACGACCTCAGAGACCGAAAACCACAGAGCTCCGGTGTCCGGTCTTGAGATTGGGTATTTCTTGGCACAAAGGGGTAGGATCCACGACCTCACTTTGTCTGAGATCATGAACCTCAGAGCTTGGACTGCATTGAGCTGCTTGGTTGTGATCGGCCTGAGTTCCGTGATCTCCCAACCTGCGGCCCGCAGGATCTTCTCGAGCTCTTCGTGAGCAGTCGGGAGAAGTTTTTCGTCTCCGACTTTGTTGAAATTTGGGAAAGAGGTGAAATTCCCTGTGCGTCGGCCTTGGTTGAGGAATCGATCTCGGATATTCTCAGTCATTTAGTCCTCCTTCGCCGGGGCCGGAGGCAGAAGGTTGGGACTGTTACCTTTTGCCTTCAGCTCGCCCGGATTAGGGATCCCGAGCGTAACAGTTTTATGAGGGCAGACTCCTCCGTTTGCTGTCGCCCCAATGTTGCAGTTAAAGCATTCAATGAGGATTCTGAAATTCTTTGGGAATCCAAGACGTCTAAGAGCTCTGTAAAATGCAACCCCACCTTTGTTCTTGCCTCCAATGACCACGCTTTTACGTTGAATGCGTCCGTCTCCGTCCGGATGAGACAGGGTCAGAAACTTTGGATTTGACTCACTACAACATTCGCAGATTGGGAAGTTTCTCCCGTAGGCATGAAGAGCTTCTAATCGCAGACGTTCAATAGTTCGCCTGTGTTGTGCATTCCTTTTCTCGTGATTTCTTTCCTTCCACTTTTTGCCTGCGAGATAGTTTCTGTGTTTGCCCATGCGGAGTGACTGTTGATTCAGCGAATTGGGATTGATTGTCTTCAAATTGTCATTGCCTCCTCAACTCTGAAAAGATTGACCGAGCGTAATACGGAAAAAGGGGAGGAGATCGAGCTGCGTCCTAACGATCGCTCGATCTCTGCGATTGCTGTGCCCTGTGCAATTTTGGCGAGGGAGAAGATTGAGGTGTTGGCAGACGCGAGATAGCCGATCCGTCCCGTCAGGCAATTATACGCGAAAGCAAAATTCAGATTGTCGAAGGAGACTACGCCAAGTCCCGCAATCGAAGGCCCTGTATTCGCGAGTTGTGATTGGAAATATTTGCCCTCGAGGAGATCAACGTGGCCGACGAAGACTTCGACTTTGTAAGCTGTCGAGTTGAGTCGCAAGGTTCTGATATTGAAGTTGTTGATGTGCATGGCTGAATCGAGTGATCCATTCACCATTAGAGTAGCCGAGAGAGATCCGAGGCTGCCGTTGCCATTGACGATTTTCAGATTCCGGGCGTCTACGTTGTAGATCAGATGGGTTGTCGCGATTGCGAGTGAGACTCCATTTTTCCAAGGCCCGCCCAATGGGGCGAAGCATAAATACTCAGGCCGAGAGGGGAGAGGGTATGATGGAGAAACTGAACATCTCGATAACCGAAGAGATGAAGAAGCGCTTGGAGTTGGAGCGGAAGAAACGCGCTCTTGACTCGATACCGGAGACAATCCGATACATACTGAGCGAATATCTTGCAAAGGGCTAAACCTCCTCCCAAGTGAACGCGAACTTCAGTTTGCTCTTGATTCTCGCCAAGTCAGCTGGAGGAATCTTGCCGACAGTCCTTGCGACCGTGCGGTTATCCGAAGTCCGTTCAAAGAACACGGCATAGCCATCCTCCTTCAGCGTGCCTTTCCAAACGTCGAATGCATTCTTGTCATCGAGGAACGAATTGGGAAAATCATATTCGTCCATGTCCACTTCCGTTGCGCTCGTCGCTTCCGCATCCAATATCAGCGTGAATGCGTATCTTCCGGTCGGGATGGGCTCGATTCCCTTATCACCGAGAAGGATAACTTGGTGGGTGTAGGGATGAATCTGAAACAAAGTTAGAAGTTCGGGCGTGAAACTGGCCGGAATGTCCATCGTCTCACTCAGTTCGGATGTCCAGAAGCATTTCACATGATAGACATCTTTGGATTTGGTGTCGAATAACAACAGTCTTGCTCTCGCGTCCTTTGCTCTGACTGTGGGGAGGAAGAACCAAGTGAACATTCCACGGTTCACGACCCTCGCCCTGACTTCGATTCTCCCCTTCCCCCAATGCTCTTTTTCTTCGAAGGGGAGCCGGAGGATGTCTGGATGCCGATGGACGGTTAGTTTGGTGAACGATTCAAGCCCGAGCCGTGGATGGATAAAAAAGGAGCCGACTCCGCGATGATTAACCCGATTAGAAGCACGTTGGCGAGGTTGATTGGGCTCAGTAGGAGGGCTACCGGGCCTTGTGTTAGGAGGTTCGGGAAGAACAGTAAAAGGACAAGAATGTAGAATATCATGATGACCCAGAACACCCTCCGCGTCGGAGGCCTCGGTGGACGGCTCACGGCCTTCCGAGATGATACTTCCGTATTTAAGAGGGAGAATAACAGAGAGGTGGTTGAGACGAGCCCATTCTTTTTCGGAGTCTCCCAATGTTTAGGCCATCCCCCGAACTTTGACAGCCTGAACGTCCCACGCTGGTTTGACAGCGCCCCCGCCGGGGTTGTTTGAAGCATGGACTGTTAACCGCGCTGGTGCCGGAGATGTCGGCCGTTGATGGGTTAACAGAACCCTAATTTCGACTCTGACATAGCGGTAAATTCTACCATTTTCCTTGATTGAGGTTACGGGTGTGATTGAACCTTCACCGTCTACAAATCCTGCGAGCCAAGCTGCATCTTCGGGTTTAAGATGATTTATGCTCACCATAACGGTTGTCAATTCATTCGCCATAGAGTTTCACTCCACCTTCGGTCAGTTCAACGAGCTTGTTGCGAGTCAAATAGGCCCAACCTGACAAGGTCGCTCCTCCCCTTGGTGATCTCCGAGCTTGGATTGCTGCCTGTGACTTGGTCAGGATCGTTCCTTTCGGAGTCTGTTGAAAGACCTTCAGAAGATCCCGAGCGGCAGTAGGGACGGTTGGATTGTCTACATAGAGCTTCAGGTTTGCTCTGACTGTGTTATCGAGTTGCTCGGTCTTGGATCCTGCAGGGCCGAGGAAATCTTTCAGGAGAGTTTTGAACTCCTCGAACTTTTCGACAGTCGCTTCGAGCTGAGTCTTTTCCTGTGTCAATCTGTCGACGTCGTCGAGAGCCCGGGCAAGATCGGTCTTGGCCTCCTTGACTTGTCCTTCGAGTTCCAAGACTTTTGTTGTCTGCTCTCGCAAGCCGATTTCAGATACGGTCACAGTTGGCTCCGATTTCGAAGGCCCGAGTCTTGCCGGAGGACTGTGACCTATCGCGATCTTTCGACCGTCGTTCACGTCGATCCCTTGGGGCACAACGTAGATCAGTCTGCTCGTGCCCTCGGTGAAATCATTGGCAATGAACCAACCTGCTTTGAGCTGATAGACGTCCTTGAATGACAGCTTCAACTCCCCGGGGACTTGGTCGACTACTCTTTTTGCTTCGTTGACGTCATTCTGTCTGCCGAGTAGCCAAACCTGAAATTGCTTCCTGACAGCTTCGTCGACTCCTGTCACAGTTTGATTGCTGCCGTAGAGCCATTTCGACGAGGCCCTGCCTTCCTGAATGAAGATCTCGATCGAGTCCTTGGCTGCGCTCGGCTTGTCCCGGGGCGCGACTCTGTGGAATTCGTCGATCACGAGAATAACGTGGGATCCTGTTTCTGACAGGATCTTTGTGGCGACAGACTTCACGACGAGCTGCTGCAGTCCGAGGGTCATTTTGCTAATGTCCATGACTGAGATTTTCCCGGGAGTTAGGTCAAGATCGTCGGCGAAATCTATCTCTTTCATTTCAGTCACGAGCTCCCGAAGGAGTAGTTCGACGACTTTGAGATCCTTGAGCTCGATCGGATGGATCTTTTCTTTCATGCGATCCTGAATCCGTCTCAGCGCGACGTCCCAACTCGGATTATCCTTGAAAGCGTCGATCAGGTAGGAGAGTTCCCTGCGAAGCCAAATCTTGTTTTTCGCTTCGAGTAGTTTCTTCACGCTGAGGGGATCACCCCGCTTCTCGACATAGGGTTCGATATGCTCGAGCTCCGCATAGTCCGGGGGATTCTTGGGATCGATTATCAGGACGGAGTAGCCTCCTCCTCTTGTCTGCGCGATTATCGATCGCATGGTGACTGTCTTGCCGGATCCTGTCGTGCCTGCGATCAAGGTGTGAGTTATGGGGACTGAGACCGGGCTCCCTGTGCCCTTTTCGAAGCCGAGGAAAACACTCATGGAGCCCAACCCGCGTCGACGACCTTGACTTTTTCCGTATTCCGTTTGATCTCCTTGACGAGCCAATCCCCAACCTCCTTGGGATCGAAGGGAGGGTCGTGCTGGATCCAAGGACAACTCATATCGATTGTGATCCTATAGAGCGACTTGGCTGTGTGATCTCTTGGAGGATCGACGTCGATCTTCTTGACGAGGAGGGCTGTCAGCTCAGAGGAGACAAGGATCTCCCTGCGCTTGGATTCGACAGCCCTCACAGTCACCTTGTCTTCCCCGTTGTATTCCTTCTGAATAGACTCGTCCATCTTCGCGAGCATGTAGCCTGCAGTCGGCAGCAGTTCTCCGGATCGGAGCTTCTCGAAGAGAGCAGGAAGGAGTTTCAGCAGGAGCCGACGCTTGGAGATCTGCGGCTGACTCAATGACAGAGCCTTCCCGATCTCAGTCTGAGTCTTCCCTTCCTTGGTCATTTTCTCGATCAGTAGGGCCTCCTCAGCAGGATTGCCCCGGACATGAACTCTGTAGTCCCGTCGACGGGTCTTGACGTCATGCTGCTCGCCGATCTCCTTGGTCTTGGTCTTGGTCATTTCTTGAGATCGATTCCTCTTATCTCTCCGGTGATTGGAGTAAATTCTGTGGCTGTGAGCTTAATATTGAGGCGTTTGGCGAGTAGGACGAGATTCGCGGCAATCCGTGTGTGATTGGCCTGCAAGACTTCGAAGATCCGAGCTGCTGCTTTCCTATCCTTTGCGACAGAGTCGACGAGCTCAAGCAGTCGTTTTTCATAGCTGAAGAAGACCTCGTATGATTCTTTTTTCAGAATCTCGAGTGCTGTGCTGCCAATTTCCTTCTTCAGCCTCTCTTCGTCGAGAATCCTAAGAGCCTTGGCTTCGTCGATCTTCTCTGCGAGGTAGAGTGCAATGATTCTGTCTCTCCTGTCAAGCGTCTTTACAGCTTCCTTGAATTCATGATCTGTGACCAATTCAGGCAACAATCTCCTTGGCAGGTTTAGGCTCTCTGCATTTCCGACAGATCTGATCGGGATTTCCGTTGTAGGTGCCGCACTTGGGACATTTCCAATGCGGAGTTCCCGGGCAGCCACGACCGATCCTTTCACCGGGCTTGTGCCTCGGGCCCCTTGGATCGAATTTCGGGTGATCCCAACCGACAAGGTAGTCACGACCGCAGAAGGCACACTTCATTCCGGAACCACCTTGAGTTCGTAGCCTGCCCTGTCAATCCTCTCGACGACGTCAGCAGGGATCTCTCCGGACTTGGAGACATACTCGAAGTTGAAAGTAGGGAAGGCGAGGAAAATCCCCGGGAGATACTTCAGGGGTTTGTTGGGCCGGAGGGCCCCCTCCTTCTTCGTTGTGACCATCTTGAATCCCCTGATCTTCAGGTGAGCATGCCTGACTTGGTATGACGTCGACGGAGTCTTGATCGAGTCCACAGGTAATCCGAAGACTACCGTGTGCTTGTCAGTCGAAGGCTCGTAGACGCAGAGGGGCCATAGCTCTCCAATGCACTCGTGATCCTTGGAAGTCAAGGTCGGGCACGTCTCCTTTGTCATTAGCTTCTCGTGGGGGAAGTCGGGAGTCGCCTTGGGGTGAAAGAGCAGCAGTTTCGATTTCCCGGGGGTCAGCTTCTTCGGGTCAAAATCTCTTGGTAGTCTTTTCGAGATTCCCATGACCCGGGCTTCTTCGACGAAGTCAGGGATCGTCGGGTAGAACTCGGCACTTACTCCGAGGACAACATGCACGATTCCCTCTGGATCGGGGACGAGCATTGGAGCCCTCAGGTTCTTGGCGTCGAATCGGATCGTTGGATCGACGAGAAAATAGTCGATCGGCTTTCCGAAGGGAGAGCTCGGCACAGTCGCGTAGAGTGCCTGATCCTGTCGGTCTCCGCAGCCACGAGTCAATCGAGCTCCTCCTTGACCCTGTCTGCTGCTTCCTGAGCCTGCTTCTCAATGTCGACCCATTTCATTAGAGCCGTTGTCATTTTCTCGAGGTGATCCGAGACCTCATCGTATGTCGACTGAGGCATTTCCTTCACATGACGTTGTGCGACATTCGCGACATTCTTCGTCGCGAGGAGGACTGCCTTGGCTGCTTGGAGGGTCATTTCCTCGACAGCTCCCTAATTCGTTGCACGACCCCGTCGTAGTCCCCCGCGATCAGAGCTTTCCTCAGTTTTGTGTCGAGATCCATGAACCTCTGAGTGTCGATCAGGATCACAGGTTTCTTTTTCAGCAGCTCGTCGAGGTAGACCTTCAGGACTCTACGGATCGTGACCTTGTTGGGTTCATCCCTGTAGTCTTTCAAGTCCTGCAGCACCTCGAGATCGCCGAGGAAGACTTCGGTCGTAGTCGTCGCGTCGGGATCCTTGGTCATGCGATCACCCTCGGTTGAAGCAGTAACCAATGGGGTTTGCCTTCGAGCTTGGCGACCTTGGCTTCGGCGATCAGGCGTCTCCACCTTCGCGCCCATTTTGGATTGTGCGGAGCATGCTCGTTCACGAATCGTTCTCTGACTTCGAGGGTAAGCTCTGCGTAGCAGTTAGTCCCGTGGTGACACTTCGTGCAGATCATTGTTTCCACTCCAAGATCTCGGAGTCTTCTGTCTCTGCGGGCCAAATCGGGACAGGCAAACTGACGTTGCCACTCTGCATGTATCTAACTAAGTGAACGGTGCAGTATCTCCCAACAAGAGTCCCCATCTTCAAGGCGAAATCTGCGTCCTCGGAGCAAAGGTCTTGGTCGCAAAATGTCAACCTGTAGCTCCCTCCTCGGCTTCGGGCCCGGGTATCTCTGAAAGTAATCTCTCGAGTTTGCTCTCAGACTCTCTCATTCTGTCGTCGTCAGCAGATCCGACTTCGCGTTCATTGTCTTCGAGCCTGATAAGGGCAGCCTTGACATGTCCTGTTTGCTCCTTCAGATCGAGGTAGGCATACACGACCTTCAGGAACTCGTCGTCAGAGACAGAGGAGTCGAACCGTTTGACTTCGACCAATTCCTTCGCAGCCTTGGTCAACTTCTCGCTCTCCGCGAGTTGATCCTTGAGTTCTATTTCCTGACTCATACTCCCCGATCCACCTTGAATTCGAGTTCATGAGTCAGGATCTTCACAATGTCGATCGTCGTCCGGATCTGTTTGGCGACCAAGGCTCGCCTCGCGGGAACGTCTTCTCCCCGGGCTCCCTTAGATTCGATTTCCCAAGTGTAGGAGATCTCGTCAATCAGATCGTCGAGCTTGGTGGCTCCTTCCTTGGCGTTGTGTATCAACTGATCGAAGGCAGCGATCGACATACCCGATCCTGTAGCATGGATCAAGCTGCTCCGCATGACGAGGGCTTTGAAAGCCTTGACCGTCTCGTCGAGTTCCCCGGGGAGGTGATTGTGCGGCTCGTCGGGGCAGAGGATCAAACCTGTCCCCTCCCGATCTTGACCACGAAGTCGTAGAGCGACCCGGGCCCGTCCTCCCCGGGCTCATTCGTAATGAATTGCTCCGCGAACTCGGGAGCTGATCGGAGGTTCACTCCGACCACTCCTTTTCTCCGGGGAATTTCCTCAGCACCTTGGCTTCGAGCCCCTGTCTCCTGAGGGATTCTGCGAGACCTTCCTGCTGCGTGATCGCGTAGTAGGTGCCGAAGGCCCTCTTCATTTCCCTCCTCCGCTCTCCCTCGAGTTTTGGAATGTCGTCGCGGAAGACGTCGACGATCCTCATTTTGTAGGTCACGACCCACAGGGGAATGTCGTAGGGCTCTCCGGGCATTGCGTAGTAGCCTGTGTAGAGGCCGACTCCCCAAGATCCTCCGAGGGAGATCGAGAGCATGGAGAGCTCCTTCTCGACCCACTTCCCGGCAAGCCAATCAAGGATTGTCAGCCTCTCCCTTTCGATCCTGCCGACGTCGTCGGGTGCTCCGAGATCACTCGTCGTTACCTCCGTTGCCTTTGTCCTGCGAGCTGATCTTCCGCAGGAAGTCTTCAATGTCCAAGTCCTTCAGCCACTTCTCGATCTTGGTCTTGGCGTCCTTGATCGTGTCCTGCCTTGTCTCGTCGATCTCGGTGTCGAAGTAGGCTTCGACGTTGTCGCGTATGATCTGCTGCAGAGTCCTCGGCTCGATCGCGTCGAGCTCGTAGACCTCAGTCCCATGTTCCGCGATGAACCCGGCTGCCCTCATGTCAGTCATTTTGACAGGGGCCGGGATCAGGTTCATTTCGGAGACTTGCTCGTGAGTCAAGGCCGGACGCTTGAACTCGAGCTTCTGACCGAAGAAGCCTGTGAGATCCTCTTCGATCGCCCTCGGTATGTCGAGCCCCGAAGGGTCGAGATCCCCGAAGTAGAGGATCACGTTCGTCCGATTGTCCTCGTTGCCGATCGTCCCTGAGATCTCGTTGAGGAAGCTCAGGCTTGGGTAGCCCCTGCAGACTGCCAAGTCCACGTCGAGCTCCCTGCAGACTTCAGCGAAGGGCCCTTCGAGTGCCTGTTTCTCCACAGCCACGATCACCCTGTAGGGCTGATTGTGCCACCTCTTCAGGTCGAAGTTCCGGGCTGCCCTAATCCCTGCTTTGAGGTAGGAGTTCATCCAATCCCCGGCGTTCTCGTCCGAGTTGCCCTGATCATGGAATTCCATTGATCGAGTCCTGTCCTCGAAGGCTTCGAGGGAAATATCCCCGCTCCTTCTCCATGCGGTCAAGGCTGCCCCGAGGTTCTTGTAGCTGCGGAAGTTGTTTGGGATCACCCCGGCAGCCACGAGTCGATAGTAGAGCTGCCTGACGGTGACGACCATGCCCGAGAACTCCTGTAGCTTGGACTTGACGGCTGCGAGGAGGATCTCGCGCTTTGGGAAGGGAACTGCTTGGACGGAGCTCATGCCGCAGGCACTCCATCAAGTAGTCGGAGATATTCCGGTTCCCAAGCAACGATCTCCACGTTGCCGATCAGATTGAGAGAGACAAAAAAGGGCCTCTCAATGAGATCCATAACCTTCGCGATTTGACGTCTTGCGGTTGAATCCATGAGGGCCAAGGAGGAATCATTGTGCTTATAAGTGTTCTTGCAGGGGGGAGCTATACGGGAGCTACAAATTGCCGAGAAACTCCAAACTCGAAGATCCTGTCGCAGACAGGCTCAGATCTGAAGGCTGGACTGTCCTTAATACCAATCTTGGGTTCCCTGATCTATTCTGCGTGATTCGTGTTAGCAGCGAGAGAGTCCCTCAGATAATGCTCGTCGAAGTGAAGGGGGGAGACGACTCCCTTAAGCCTGAGCAGAGGGAAGCTATTCAGCAGCTCGAGAGATTGGGGATTGCAGTCAAGGTCGAGAGAATCCCAAGACCGAACCACAAGAAGAAGCACTACACGGGTCGATTTTCAAAGGAGACCCTACAGAGAATGAGCAAGGCTCAAAAAAAGAGGCAGACTCGTGAGCACAGGGTTGCAGAATGACGATGAAGAATTGCAGCTATTTCTTATCGAACCGAATCATAGCTTCTACCGCTCCGTAGGCGAAGATCTCGATTATCATGATCGAGACGAAAGTCCACAGCAGTCCAATGTTGTTGAGAGGCTGCAGAATGAAGACGATCCACAGGGAGAAGAGAAAGGCAACAATGACCGTCCGGATCGGAGACGAGAACTTGACTGCGAGAAATCCGTGGAGGACATTCCTCAGGATCGAAGTCGCCGCGAGTATGCTCACCACCTGAGTTCCGAAGACCGTCGCCAACAGAACCAATGGAGGAGAAGCGTAATTCGGGACGAAGAAGAGATCGATCACAACGGTCAAGGCTGTCGACACGAGCAAGACACGGACTAAGGTCCGGGTGAAGCTGCCGAGTCTCGAGCCTTGGCTTGTCAATCCTTTCTCTTTCGCCTCCTGTTCCCGGGATCCTTCCTAAGATCAACGTGAATGTCCCGAGTGGGTCGACTGACGTCGGCTGCGAGCGCGTCGCCTGCCTTCTGCAGTTTCTTTCTCGAGGCGACAAGTGCGATTATTACGAATAGCAGAAAGAGCAGGAAGAAGTCGAGGATCAGGAGATTGTTGGGGATCGGAGTCCCCGTCAATGACAAAGTTGCGTGGCAGCCATTGTCGAAGGCGAGTGAAGAGGTCGCGTTGACGTGCAGTATGACTGTGGTCACGAGTGTAGTCGTCGTGGTCGTCCGATTGAGGACGCAGGCTATTCCTATTGAATAGTTCCCCGGAGGAATCTGATAGGTTTGGCTTCCCGTGACCGTGATTGACACAGAGGCGGTGCCTGAAGAGGTAGAAGAAATTGAGACTACCAGAGGCCCCGTGTTCGTCGAGACAGATCTTCCGTCGCAAATGCCATAACAGCCGTTTCCTCCGAGGGTCGTATGTGTCGAAGTCGCCCCCCAAGTGATCACCCAACTTGAAGACCCTGATGTCGCATAAAGAATCCCGCCGAACAGAGAAGATTGGGTCGCTGCCGTCAATTTGTCGATCCCGTTGTCTGTGATTGCAGTAATGGTTGCTCCTCCGGGATCGAAGAATTGGAGATATGTCTTCGTCGACATCCAAGTGATCTGTCCCGGCGTGGCGCAGGAGACTGCGCTTGCCGTTGTATTGGTAATCAATTGAGTCCCGTCTGTGCAGGGTTGATAGGCGTAGAAGGGTCGAGTCTGTGAAGCATAATCGATCGTCCTGATCCCTTGGACTTCGATCATGGATCCAGAATCGTAGTAATCATTTGTGGTAATCACGCCTGCCACCCCCGCCGAAGTTCTAAAGATCGGAAGAATGCTGCTTGCTCCGTTGAGGACGAATTGTTTGTAGAACGGAAATTTGTAGGTGAGTTGGGCCGTAGGCCCTGCTATCGTCCGGTTGGTGAGCGAATCAAACCATTGGGAACCTGTTGGTGCGCCATTCAAATACAGGATGATCACTTGTGATCCCGTATCTGACCAAGTCGTTCGAGAGAAGGAGGGCGCGACGATCGAGGTCACACTTACAAGGTTCGCATTGCCTTGTTGGATCACTGAGAGCTGGAAGGTGAGACCCGGATCGAAATTGGTTTGAGCCAAGGCTTTGAAAGTATAGGTTGCTTCGAACTGTTGATAATTGTGGATTATCCAAGTCGGACAGGTGCCTGAACCGCAGCTTGCTTGCGTCGTGGTCGTGCCATTTCCGAGAAATTCATACCTAACTCCGGCTGAAGCTGCAGGATCGGTCGCCGTAATCGTTGTCGTAGCTGAGACTACGATGTTGTGAGTCGAATTGTCACAACTGACGCTTGAAGGGTTTGGCGCAGGACTTCCTCCTGATAACGCCAGCAAAGCGAAGATTGGGCCTGAAGACATTGAGCATTGAACCGGAAGAGTGACTGTCGAGGCACCGTAACTCGCTCCCACTTCAGACCATGTTCCGCTCCCTGCGCCGCCTCCGGACATCGTAATCGGGAAATTGCTCGACCCTGAGATCGTCACCGAATGTATTGTTTCTTCAGCGCCCCCGATGGCATTGTATGCTATATATCCAGTTCCGGGCGTTGTTATTGTCGCCGATGGTTCAGCTGCCGCCCCGATCATTGCGTTATTGTCTCCCGTGCAAGTCGTTGAAGTCGAAGTGCTCGCGCTCGTCCCCGAACCGGAGGCCGTGCAAAGAGCCGTTCCCGAATTGCCTGAGATTGTATACACTTCCCAGCCGATGATTGCCCCTGATGTTCCGACGTTGGTATTTGTGACAGTTATGGTCATGGAAATAAATGCTGCTGGGACGGTCGTCCATTGAGCCGAATAACAATCGAAGGAGCCTCCCGAATTGAGGCATCCGGTCGCTGATGTCCGTTTAGCAACTTGTGCCGTGAACGAATCTGATTGACTATCCGTCACCTGAATGGTTCCAACCCCTGAACACCCTGCGGGAGAACCATTTGAGGTGCATAACATTCCTTCAACGGCGACGAGGATGAAAGTCCCCGAAGCCGGGGTGAAAGACGCCCCAGTCCCGGCAGAAGAACGTGCCTGTATCGTCGTCACCGTGGGTTGTGCATATACTTTAGTGATTGGGATAATTAAAAAGGCGCTGATTAAAATCAGAAAAATGATAGAGACAATGCGAAACTTGTGAGAAATTTTGCTGACATATTTTATTTGCCCCGGCATGAAGTGATTCATGTCGACACAATTCTTGTCCATGTTATTACGTCGATAAAAGAAAGACCTTCAAGACCTCTCATGCTTTGGTTTCATCGATTAGCTTCCACAGGATCTTTTTCACCATTACGATCAACCAAGGAAGAGGCGACACGATCTCAGCGAGCTCCCGTGGGCCTTCCCCGAATCTGTTGACGTAGAGCATTGCCCCCGAGGGCATTGCGACGATCCAAATGTAGGCAACGTCGACGACGAGGACGATCAGGAAAAGTGGGGCGAACAGGTAGTAGAGTCTCCACAGCAGAGCAAGGCCGATCCTAAGGGAGAATCCCTTCAATCGGACGGCTTTCGGCCCTGTATTCCTGCCCGTGGAATCTCGACCAATGGAGAGCTGCTTCAACGGGATCGCGGAAGACGATCCCGTGTTCTTTGCACTCTCCCCACGTTTCAATTTCCACACTCAGGAGATCTCCTGTGCTTCCTCAAGCTGCTGCGGGGTGAAGAAGTTGGACGTCTTCTGATACTCCTTGGTGACAGCCCGATAGGTCGTCTCGGCTTTCCTGCTGTCCGTGTCGTAGCCAAATTCGCTTGCGAAGTCCTCGAACGTCCCGGGATCATTCTTCTCGATCGCAGCGAGGACGTCGTAAGGAGTCGGAGCTCCTGTGTCGGGAGTCTTCGTTCGCGTATCTTGGAGCGAAGTATGGAACCTGTAGGAGACTCTCTTTCCTCCGGGCTTTGAAAACGTGACCATGTAGGTCGCATGTTCCTCTCCGTTTGGTTCCCCGGGGAAGGGCTCGTCTCCGACATACTTTGTCCGGTAGGAAATGTCATTCTTCTCGAGGAAGCCGTTGGCCTTCTGATCGTATTCGCTCTTCGCAGGAGGCAGGCCGAGTCTCGTCCCCTTGTCGGGGATCAGGTGAATCTTGTCGGGGAACGTCTTCAGATCTTCCCGGGTCGTATAGGTTCTGCCGTGCCAAACTACCAAGCGGTCGCCGAGGATCGTAGTCCCTTCGTCGTTGAGTCTATTGTAGGGGATCTCGACGTCTGAATCCGAGGCTTTCCCTTCGACCTTTGCTTGTGCTGCGTGGACTTCCTGATCTCTCCTCTTCTGAAGATCTCGTTTCATTCGTTGCGCTGCACCCTCGAAGATCATAGCCCTTTTTGCGAGCGACTCCCGGGCTTCGACCGAGTTGTTTGCATTGTGGGCCCCAATGTCAAGTCTGTTGGCTTCGAGCTGAGTTGCCTTTCTGATCTCTTCCTTTTTTGTGTCGGTCTTGGCCGAGTTGAAGTCTCTCTCGAGTTCTTGGACGGATCTCCGGGCGTCGGCCTGTGACTCTGCATGGACTTCCTTGGCGAGCTGCGGGTGCTCGGGAGGCCCGAAAGCTGTTTGGTCGACAGGAAAGACCTTCCCCTTCTGAGCCTGCGATCCCTTCTTCCGAGTTCTGAAGGACAAGCTACTGCGTCACTCCTCTCACATGCTCGATATTTACTGATTTGGGTCGGATTCGTTCCGCGATCCAATTAGTTCCTCGTGCGAGATTTTCCCTTTGACTCACGAGTTCCAAATGATTCGGATTCACACAAATTCTGTTCCGGCAAAGATGATCCAATTCGAATCCCCCCGGAATCCAATCAGGAATCGAACCGTTAGCAAGACTATAGGAAAGTCTGTGGGCGAGAATTAATTTTTCACCTGCATGTCCGATTAAGACACCATATCCATATGATGATTTCGCACCTGTCCAAATCCAACAGCCACTATCATCCTTCCTGACTTTCGACCAAAATCTTTCGAGGAGATGTTTATTCCATTCGTTTTTGGAGAGTGGGATATGGGAACCCAACGAACCGAAGGACAGCAGGAAGTGGTTAATATGGACAATCTTTGATCTCAATGGTGATCTCACCGTTTGTCTCCGATCGGAGTGAACACTACAACCAAGGCTCCGATGAAGTAGAGAAACCAATGGACGAAAAACTCCGCTATCAGGAAGATCATGGGGTTGGGTATCCCGATCAGCGTGATCGGCTGCGCTGTGTATTCTGTGAGACCCGGGATCCCTGAGTAGTAGGCGATCGGATAGTAGATCGCTGAGAAGGCGATCGCGAAGAAGAATGAACCGTAGATCAACCTCAGTCTCGGTATAGTGAAGGCTGCGGCGAAGCCGATCAAGAACTTCGCGACGAAGTAGAAGAGAGTCTCCATCGGGAACGTGAAGAAAAGATGGAAGACAAAGTCGAGCCCTGTCACGACGAAGGCAATGACGAGAGCCTTGGTTGGGGTAATTCTGAAATTCAAATCAGAAACTCACCGTCTGACTCGTAATTGAGGAGATCGCGTTTCCCGATTGATCTGTAGCATAGAGGACGAGAGTGTAGGTTCCCCTTCCCACAGTTCCCGTATTCCAATTCGCCGAAATTGGAGTGTCTTGTGCAACGACTGTTGACCCGAAGTTGTATATCCCCTGTGCCACGATTGATCCTGCCACTCCCTTTATGGTCGCATAGACTATTGGGGAAGGAAGGTTCCCAAGAATCGGGCTGATCGTCGCTGAGAAGCCGTAGCTGTTTGCCGAGATTCCATAGAAAGTGATTTGGACGTTTGCAGAATTGGGGCCTATGGGAGAAGACGATCCGCTTGGAGCCTTGGGGGTGTTGAGGTAGAAGCCTACAATCACGACGAAGAGGATCACGAAGACGATCAGGATCACGCCCAAACCTCCTGCGAATCCCCTGCGAGAGCTTATTCTCATTCGATCACCGACGCGACATAGTCTCGGACTCCTCCTTTTTCCTTTCGCTCTAATAGTCCGGCAGCCCGGAAGAAGGTGTAGGTTACAAGGAATCCGAGCAACCCTGAGATCGTTATTCCGAATGAATTATTGATGAAATCCACGAGGAAATTGATGTAGGCTTCGCTGACGATGAAGGCAAATCCGACTCCTATGACAATGTGCTTCAGGAGGCTCGTCTTGAAGAAAGTGGCTGCCCCGATCATGCCGACTGCGAAGCCTTCATGCTCGAGGACGATCCCTCCGAACTTGAAAGTCCCGAAGGAACCTCCTTGTCTCAGATCGTATTCTATGAAGATCACGATCAGAGGGATCAGAGTCAGGAAAAATATTAGCCAACGATCTCGAATAATCGTCTGAATTAGGTGCTGCCCCGGAGGGCCGAAGGAGAAGATCACCACGAAGAGTCCCAACATGGCAGTCACCGTCCCTGCGAGGACTTGGAGGAGTGAACCGTTGTAGGCGAATATTCCACCTGCGACAACAAGGGACAAGCCGAGTAGAAGGGCCTGACCACTTTTTCGTCTCGTGCTCAGAGTCCGAGCACCTTCACTCCGATCACGGCAGCAACGAGCAGGAAGATCAGATTGTTAGTTATGTGCGCGAAGAGTGAGGGGAGAACTGACGCTGTGTCGAAGTCGCTCCAAGCCATGACCGCACCGTCAGTTCCGATTATCAGGACTTGGAGAGGATTGGCGTAGTCAGCCGGGACATGAAAGAGAGAGAAGGCTGCGAAGGAAGTGAAGA
Source organism: Candidatus Bathyarchaeia archaeon (assembly GCA_035935655.1). Taxonomy (NCBI): domain Archaea; kingdom Thermoproteati; phylum Candidatus Bathyarchaeota; class Bathyarchaeia (SeqCode); species Bathyarchaeia archaeon. The sequence goes on along the minus strand of DASYWW010000058.1, from coordinate 17,819 downwards.
TCCCGAGAGGAGGCCCTCCAAATTTTGCCCCGTAGTTTGCGAGTCCGAGTCTGAAGAAGACTTCCTCTGCGATCCCGATTTGAACGGTGAACAGGGCTCCTACGGTCAAGATCTGATTCAGGTTGCCACTCGTCAGGACTGAGAGAGGGAGCCCGGGGAGAGAGTGCGCGTTGGCTCCTACAATGTCGAGAGCCGCGAAGAGACCAAGGTCGAGGACAATGTAGGTGACAATGCTCCCGAGCTTCGGCTTCGCTATTGTCCTGATCGGGGGCCCTGCCTTTCTGTTGATCGCCTCCCCTGCGAGTTGCATGATCGCGACTCCCCCTGCTGCTGCAGAGAGGATCACGTTGCCGAAGTTGATTGCGAAGATCAGGGTCATAACGAAGAAGACGATCCCGAAGACAGAGATCCAATCGGAGACGGGGTCGGCCCTGATTATGGCTCCATAGGTTCTCCGTCCCCGGATCCCGAAGATCCTGTAGCCGATTACCCCAATGTCAAAGAGGAGCTGCTCAGGTATGTCATTCAGAATGAATAACGCTGCCCTGAGCGAAAGTCTCCACAGGAGGACGAAAGGCTCGAGCAGAATGTCCTCTGTCTCTGGATTAAATAAAAGGAAGGGAGGAGAATTCAGATTCTCCTACCTCAATTTCGGAAGTCCAGCCGTTGCTTTCTTCGGTAGAGCGAAGATGAAGAAGAGTTCGAAGAGAGCGATTACGTCGACTTCAGGTTGCAGCAGGACTATGCCGACTACCAACAGCACGATTCCGAGAGCGATCGCGACATTCTTCGGGATCTTGATTACGATCCAACCGATTGCGAAGAGAATGGCGAAATTGACGACGAAAGAGACGAGGAAGAGTAAGACTGTTAGAGCGAGTCCGATAGGGCCCGTGAGCAAGATCAACAGAGCAGCCGGGAAGATCAAGGTCAAGACCGAGATTAGCAGAGCTCCAATCGCTGAATAGGCTGCTATTGTCTTATGCACGATCTCATTTCACCTACCTTTTAACCCCATGAGGTTAAACCTAAATAACCGTGGAATTGTATTTTCTCTGTGGTAATTGCTGATGAGCAACGCAGACAAAAAGCAAGAACCCGTGTTGCAGAATATCGTAGAAATCATCCTTACTATTTCAAAAACCACGAAGCGAAACACCGGGCTAAATTGAGGCGCGAAATCCTCCTCGCTTATGCAGGGAGATGTTCGTGCTGTGGAGTGAATGAACTCGCTTTCCTGACGCTCGACCATTCTGATCCAGCCAATAAGAGAATCCAACACCACGGAAGTGATCTTTGGCAGTATGCGATATCGCATGGTTTTCCGAAAGAGCTGAGACTTCTTTGTTACAACTGCAATTTTGGCAGAGACAGACCGGGTCAGGATGGAATCTGTCCTCATGTCAAGCCCTCAACTATCTCCGTCGCCTCGAGAAGACGACTATGAAAGCTCCCACGATCAACAGGACTGTCCAAACGACCCAAGTGTAGTTGACAGTCAGTCCGACGCAGAAGCCCAACAGCATGTATCCCGCGCAGAATGACAGGGCAGAGAATTGAAACCCGAGGAGAAGAAGTGTGAGACTGACTACGCTCAGGAATAATCCTCCCGTTGTGATCGGACTTATGTCCTTCAATCAATGGACTCTCCTCGGAACGAAGAAGACGACCCCGGCGATTCCAAGTGCCCCGGCGATCCCTGTGGAAATCGGATCAAGCGAAGGGGCCCTTGGGGGAGGAGGGGAGCTCGCAACTCCACCTCCGTTCTGCGTTGTGATAGTTCCTGAAGTCGAGGTCAAAGTCGTTGAAGACGATGAAGTCGACGTCGTCGAAGTGCTGCTACCTCCAACTACATTGGAGCTGCTTGTCGTTGTCGTGGTCACGCAGTTTGGAAAGCCCGGGTTGAAGTTCCCCGGATTGAAGCTGTTAGTTCCTTGCGTCGGCTTCAAGATCACGCTACCCGATCCCGATCCTGCGATCCCTGTGACTGAGATCGACCATTGCACGGTGATCTGTGAGGGCAGAGTCTTGTAATGCTGTGCTGCGGGTGCAATCCCTACGGTCGTATTCCCGGGGCTGTAAGCCCAAGTTATCGAAGGATTCCATTGTGAAGCCTGAGTCACGCAGATCGTCGAATAGAATGACAACCCTGCTCCGGAATAGAAGCTGCCGTCAGGCTCGGGCCCGATCAGAAACATGTAGCAGTTCGAGACTCCGATGTTGGTCGCCGAGCTCACCGTGCATGTGTAGTAGAAGGGCTGTCCCAATGGGACAGTCGATTGGAGACCGAGAGCTGCTGCGTTCCCAAAGATGAAGATCACAATCGCGACTATCCATAGCAGAGTCCCGAAAACATGATGCGGCTTCAATGCGAAGCTCGCCTTCCAATCCCGGGGACAAACGCGAGTCCAAGAACCACTACTCCCCCGGCTGCGACTCCGAAGAGGATCGCCTGAGCAAGTCCTCCTCCGAAGATCGAGGGATTCAGGGTCACGGTGTAGGAGGTCGTGACTCCTTGGTAAGCGATCGGTGAGGTGGTCGACGTGCTGTAGCCCGACTGAGAGACTGTGATTTTCACAGCTCCCGAATTGCTCGCCCCGAGATACCCCAAGATTCCCGTGGGGACGGGGAAGTTGCACAGAATGACTTGACCTGCCCCGTTCGTCGTCCCTGTCAGTTGGCTCGCACCGTTCCCCGGATCAAGGACGACGGTCGCTCCGGAGATCGGTTTCCCCGTCTTGAGATCGAAGACCGTGACTGCCATGCCCCCGTTAGTCGAGGGACTCAGAGTGCACGAGCCGCTCAGAGATCCTCCGATCGACTGTCCTCCCAAAGTGAAGGACGCGCTGATCGTGTAGTTCTGATTCATGTTGAGGGTCAGCCCTGCGTTGACTCCTGCAGGAGTGGTCGAAGTCGCTCCTCCGATCGGAGATCCTACGATCCCATTGGTCGTGTAAGTGACAGGATAGCCGTAGCCTGCTGAGGGATTGGCTGTGACTGTGACCGATCCACTCGCGAAGGTCGAGCTCGCAGGACAGACGTAGGTGTTCTGCGAATTTATTGTAGGATCGAAGGACGTGCATGTGTAGCTCGCGAGTCCTCCCTGTCCGATTCCTGTCAGCTTCAGCAAATGAAGAGGGACGTGGCAGCCTGTGTCAGATTGGCTTCCCGAGTAGAGGTAGAACGTGTAGCCGTTGTTCGCGATATACTGCTGAAGCTGTGAGTATTGGAAGGTCACTCCTTGGACAGATCCCAATCCTGAAGTGAAATATTGGTTGCTCCCGGGAGAATAAAGGATCCAAGATCCCGAGCAAGAATAGCCTTGGTTGCTCGTGAACTTGAAAGTCACGGACGTCGGAGAGGTCGGCGACGGATTGATCGTCTGCGCTGAGGAGGGGCTCCAAGAACCTACGACTCCTGCGCTTTGCGGGACGATCGTGATCGGAGGAGTCTGACTCGCCTGTGCTTGAAGGATCAAGGTTCCGGGGACTCCATTGCTGCCCGGAGCCGTGGTCGTGATCGTGAATGCCTGACCGGAAGTGATCGTCTGACAGGAGCTTGTCCCCACAATGCAGGCGTTTGCGTTGTAGAAGGCCGAAGAGAAGCTGACTGTGATTGAGAGCTGAGTCCCCACGTTCCAACTCGCTTGGTATGTGTTGGCTCCCTGCGGGCAGCTCCCTCCGTTGGTGCATGCTTGGACGTTCGATCCCGAGGGACCCACCTGCAGATTGGAGAATTGTGGCCCGTAGTAGATCAGGAAAGGCTGAGGCCCGGTCGTGGCAATGGTCGTAGAAGTGATTGCCGTCCCTTGGTTGAATGTTATGACGTTGCCTGTGACCCCGCAGTTATTTCCTGTCGACGTGTATGAGTCTTGTAGACATGCGGTCTCAAAGTAGTTCCCCATTGGAAGAAGGACGTTGCCAAGGTTGTCTCGAAGTGGGATCTGGAAAGAGAGAACCTGCTGCTGACCGACTGCGAGAGTTCCGGTGTAGAGGGTTTCGTCATAGTAGACAGGGTTGCCGTTGAACTGTTGGTAGCAGTTAGAAAAGCTCGGAGCTGTCACGCGCCCGTTGGCAGCGTTCGCGTAAGTGCAGAAGTCGACTTGGTAGGAAGTCGGTTGATTGTTGCTCGTGGCCGCGACGTTGGTCACAAGATATTGGACAAGGCAATATGATCCCGAGGAGCAGTCCACGGTCAACGGATTCGAAGCAACGGGGATCGTCGATTGAGCGAAGATCGCACCGACTCCTCCGACAACAAGCATGAGCGCACCGATAATAACGAGAACCTGACTCGGCCCTCTGCTACTTGGCAATTTGGGAATTTCCTAACGCACTTCGCGAGCTCTCTCAAAATGGAGGGGGCCCGGGTTCCGAGTCCGAGCGACGACCCGGGGCTTCATGTGTGACTATGCGCCGATCTTCAGGTGGAAGAAGGCCGATGCGTATTGAGCGGCAGTAGTTCCACCGCTCGCAGAGTTGGAGAGTGCGTAAGCCGGGTCGTAGTATTCGAAGGCTGAAGGAGTCAGGACAAGCGTGTTGCCGTGGGCCATTGAGCCCTTGGACACGCTGAACTTGAATGTCCAGACACCTCCCGTGTTGGATCCTGCCTGCTTCTGACTTGACAGTCCTCCGCTCCCTGCGCTGTATGAAGCGCAGTTAGTCGTGAAGCCTGTGTTGGCGAAGGATCCGGAAAGGATTGGGTTCGCGACGCCTGAGGAGAATCCATCAGGGATCGTTGCCTGCCAATAGCGCGTCGACCCTACTGTGAGTGCTCCTCCCGAGGTTGGGAAGCCTGTAACTCCGACAGTATTGGTTGTGGTTCCGTTCTCCTTCATTAGAAGGCCCGAGCACCAATTCTGAAGGTTGATCGGATCGTAGCTCGAGGCGAATCCTGAGTTGGCGACTGTGTTGGTGATTGTGACCGTGAATGTGATTGTTGCTTCGTTGAGCCAAAAGTTGTTAGCTGTGTTGCCTGTCTTCGCGCTGAAATTGGCAATCGAAGTTCCTGACGTGTAGGAGTTGCCTGCGTCGTCAAGGACGAGGAATTTCAAAGTCGGGGCTGCGAAGGTGAGCAGGTTGAGTGCAGGGAAGTTTTTGCCTTGGATTTGTGACGGAGTCGCACCCGGCGCGATTGTGTGCCAATACATCGTCTCCGATCCGGAGAGAACTTCGTAGACGCTGAGTCCTGCTCCGCACGGATATTGGTTGGCTGTGTTTCCGGTTCCTGAGGAGATTGTTACAGTTTCAAGAGCTGTCTTCCCCGAAGCAGGTTGACCTCCGACTACGACCCCGGCGTCAGGGACGATCTTGACTGTGGTTGGAGTTGAGGAACCTCCTGCGAGGCCATCTGCGAAGTTGAGGGTTATGACTGAGGCGGATAGACCTGTGCAAGCTGCGGCGACTCCGGTCGTGCTCGACGTAGTAGATCCTCCGGGGAGATTGATTGTTACCTGCTTGGGTGGAGGCAGTTCAATGAAGATCACGGCTACCGCGGCGACCACGATCACGAGACCGAGGACTACGGCACCGAGAGATATTGCCCTGCGCTTGTGAACGATTGGTGAATGTCTTCCTGTGAAGATGCTATTCGGACTTGAGTCTCTGATTTCAGAGAGCTTTTTCGACATGCGTTAGTCGTGACCTGTGAGGATTGTTCTTATAACATGGTTGGGCTCAAGGAGCGCCCGGATTGGGGTGCTAAATGGGACGGATTCTGCCAAGCGAGGATCTAATGCTGATCTCCTATTCAGTCTCTTTGGAAGGAAATGCGTCGACTGTGGGACTGTGGAAGGCCCTTTCAATTTCGACCATAAAATCGCATTGCAGAGTGGAGGGAAGCATGAGATTTCGAATATTCAAGTCCTCTGCGAATCATGTCATAAGAAGAAGAATATGTCTGAAGGGATAAGGCTGCATGGAAAAGGGCGAAAGCAGATTGAGAGGTATTCGGACGTGAAATTAATTGAGAAGCTCCGCGAGACTTGGAAGAAAGCCAATGACAGGTGGGAGGATCTCTCCTACCGATTCGATATTGCGAGTATCTATTTCGAAGGTTCGAAACGGAGGGTATACCTGAAGGACGGGAGAGAGCTGCTTCCCTTCGACGATGGATCGACCAAGGTCATTGGGATCACAAATCCTGACATGATCGCTGAAATGGTGACGGAGGGGCTGATCGCTCATGACGCCGAAGTATGGATCATACCGAAGCGGGCACCCGTGCTTGAGAAGATCGTGGAGACAAGGCATGAACTCGAAGAGTCAACAAAGACCGCTAACAAGGAATCGAGAGTCTATGGCTAAGAAAGAAGATCACCCCAAGGACGGACGTCAGCAACCTTTGGGTATGCCGACAATGAGAAGCAACAAGGACAAGGCTGAGATGAAGCACCCCCACACTCTCAGAGAGACTCAGGGACTTCGGAAATTCCTGATCGTGATCCTCGTCGTCCCTGTTGCTGCAGTCCTCTCGATTGCTGCATTGGTTCTCGCACCTCTCGTTCCCGCGTCGTCAGAGTTTCAGATCTACAGCGCGATCTATTGGATCATTACCTACCCCGGGACTTTGACGGGATACAGATTCACCTTTGTCGGAATCATGGTTGTCTTGGCCGAAGTCTTGACGGTGAGATTGGTGATCATGTATTATCGATCGCACCGTCCGGTTGAATCCATACGACCGGAAACTGAGGCCAAGGCAACAACAGGATTCAGATCGCGATTAGCAAGACTGAAGACCAAGCTGACAACACGAGAGCCCGGAGCCAAGTCAGAGACGGGGCCCGGGTCTCAGACTGCCACGACCGCTCAGTCAACGACGAGCGGGCCGGGTTCTGAGGGTGCAACTCCCTCGGCTCCTCCTGTTATGGGGACGATCAAATGCAAACTCTGTCCCTACGTCACCACTTCAAACAGAACAGGTTGGTTCGAGCTGCTCGCACATATCAGGACGCACTCCTACGAGCTTGACACTCTCTTCGATAGTCTTCCCCCTGAGGATTTCGCACAGACAATGATCGAGACCTACTTCATGGAGGCGAAGTAGTTGTCGAGCACTCTCGTTTCGGAATTTGATTTGGGTTGGCTTGCAGGAACCATAGATTCGGAAGGCTGCATTTTCCTCGGAAGATATAGACGAAAAGATTCGCGGAGACCTGGTCTCGAATTTTGGCAATATGCTCCGCATGTCAGAATCTCGAATACAAATATGGTCTTCATTCAGAATTGTCTGCGGATTCTTGGATTTGGAGATAAACACAATTACACTCACAACTATCAAACAGGCAACAATCGGAAGCCTGTTCATCATGTCGTCATTTACTCTCAGATAGAAGCACAGAGAGTCCTTGAATTTATTGGGCCTCGACTTGTCATAAAGAAGAGACAAGCTGATCTTCTGTTGGAGTGGCTCGCAATCAAGAAACCAAGAACTCACGACTCGCATCCGAGTATCGTGAGACCCCGCGAAGAGGAAATCTATTGGGAGCTCAGAACTCTCAATCATCGTGGGAATCAGCTCGTGGGAGTGATGCCCGAGCAGGAGGCGATCGCCACCAAATGAGCTCTACCTTAGAGATTTGGTGGGCGGTGGCACAGGAACCGGGGAGTCCTCTACATCATCCCGGCTGTCGTTTTCATAATAATCGCGGCAGTCCTCGACAAGATCTATCTCGACCCGGCGATCCAGATCCCCGTCATTATCGCATTGATTGTCGGAGTCTTCGCGCTGCTGATCGCAGGGGTCTTCATTCAGCCCTACCTTGCGAGAGCCGACAACTATATTTCAGCTCACATTGCTCAGAGAGACGAGCCTGTGGATCTTCCTTTTCACGGAGGGAAATACCACGAGACCCCGCTCAATTACAATCCCGACAATGAGTTTGAAGAAGACAGAGGAGATACGTTCGATCTGCGCGGGCACCACAGACACGGGATCGCGGCAGGAGATTTCATACCAAGACACGACATGGCACTCTACCTTACGGAGCCGAAGGACTTCTCGGATCTTTTCACCGAGCTCGCAGATCTCGGCGTCTCCGCAGTTTGGACGGTTCACCTGCAATATGATCTCTTCTTCCGAGACCGCTTTGATCTGACCACGGGCGCGATCGTAGCCAAGCGAGGAGTCCCCTTCTATCACCCTCACGCTGACGAAGCCAACCTTCTTCCGACGATCACCGAATACTACAACGAAGAAGGAGAAGGGTCAAAGCCTTATCCTGTCTTCGAAGTGATCCTGACAAGGAAGGGTGACTTCGACATGTATTCCTCTACAGCCTATCACGAGGGAGGAATCAAGGCGTGGGTCAAATCTGTTAAACGGCTTGAGGAGACGGAGGCACTGCCTACTCCGGAAGAAGAGGCTGCGGCTCTCCCAATTCTCTCCAAGTCCGACAAACCTGCGAGGTCGAAGAAGAAATGAGTGGTCAGACAACGGATCAGAAGGGGAGGCCCATTCCGAAAACCAATAGACAGGTCGCAGCAGCTCCCTCGGTTCCTCCTCCAAATCCCCCCGGATCTAAAGCCGCAGCAGCTTCTCCTGCTCAAGATCCTCCTCCCTCTCCAGCTCCTGAGGCCGCAGCAGCCTCGGCTCCTCGGTCAAGACCGCAAAGAATGACCTCTGACGACGAGAAGGAAGGATTCAGCGAGAAGGACGTCTACTACATGCTGAAGGACGTCCGACAAGGTTTCGAAGACATGCAGTCAAGACTCGATCGGATCGAAGAGAACCAAGCGACTACGGGAGGAGGCAATGCAGCCGATATGCCCGTGATCCCCGGGGGCCCGCGATTCAAGACACTCCGAGAGAGAGCTGCTTGGGAAACTCAGGGAGCGGCACTTTCAAGGGAGACTGCGAGGTCGGTCTCCGCTTCACGCACTCGCGCCGATCAGCAGGCACACACTCTCGGGCTGCTGACAGAGATCCAATATCTCGGCAACTTGGGCTATGAATATTTCCTCGGATTCGCTTCCCTGATCGACGAGAAGTGGGTGCTCGATCACACCAAGCGGGGCAAATCGACGTGGATTCCGATCGTAGAAAAGCTCGCTCTGATCGCACTCGCAATAACAGCGATCGTGGTCATTGGCGAAGGAATCTTCCAACCTCAGAATCTTCAGTATATCCTCAATGGAGCTTCGGAGCCGAGGAATCTCCTGATCATTGGGGCGATCGTCGGCGTGTTTGGATCGATCTTTCTCTACTATTGGCTCCAACAGAGACGCAGAAGCAGGATCAGGCCCGGGGGAGCCCAATGAAAGCAGTAGACGATTCTTGGCTATTCCGATTGAATAACGAAGTCGTGGCCGATCCCGGGAAGGATTTCAATGAGCGAAGCGCGTGAAGGCAATCTCGCGCAGCGAAGCCTCTCGAGAGTCCTGCGAGCTGCTCAGGACGAGCAGGAACGGATAATCACCAAGAAGCTCTACCTCACCCTGTCAAACAATCTGACCAATATCAAGGTCATGGAGTTTGTCGAAGACTCTTATCTCTACATCAACGACTATACGCGCCCGATCGAATGGAGGATCGGAGAACTCGTCAATCTCGAGGGGAGGCTCTCGACGATTGCTGAGGCCCGCACCGACCAATGGATTCAGAGCTATCGATCCAACTTTCACAAAATGGCACACAGATATTGGTATGCAGGAGCCCTCGACTATCTGAGGAAGAGAAGGCAACGTGGAAGGACTTGGGATCCGTTGCAGCTTCCTCTCTATGAAGTCGAGGACATGGTTACGAGATTCGGCGAGCGTTGGGTGATCCCTTGGGGAAAGGATGTCGTCGACGTCACGTTCGGCCCTGATTTTCACAGTCCTCAATTCGTCGCAGCTCTCCACAATCCTCCGCAGCTCCTACCCGGGGGAGGAGAACAGATCGACCCTGAGCTTAAGAACCTCCTGCAAAAGAACGCAGGGTAGGACTTGGCACAGGATCTCCGGTTCGCAAATATCGACTCAATGCTTGACAGGCTCGAGCGCAGCTCCTCGAGGCCCACAGCTCTTCCGCGTGAGAACCCAATGGCACTCCACCTCGACGACGGCTATTTCATAACAAGTTGGAAACAGGGGCCCAAGTGGAAGCCGACATTCCTGAGGGCAGAGTCGAGCTTCATTTTCGGGACTACGGACACAGGGAAATCAAGACTGCTGATCAGGCTGTGGAAGATGTTTCAGAGGAGAGCCAATGCACAGGGGATAGACGCTTTCGGAGCTGAGAACGATTCGGAATCGACGGCTCACCTCGACGATCCCGACGTCAGGGACAGCCTGCTCTTTGTAGTAGGCAATGAGGTCAAGGTCGACGGTTGGGATCAGGTCATGCCGATCGGCGAGTTCACACTCGAGAAGGCGAAGGACTACAAAATGATCGTCACGGACAGGGCCTTCTACGGGCCCCTCGACGACGACAAGTGGGAGAACCGTTACTATGCGGCACTCGCGAGAATCTTCCAGCTCGTGAAGAAGAGAGAGGGAGGGCCCAAGCAGAGGATAATCTCCTTCATAATTCGCGAGGCTTGGAACGTGATCATCTCACAGATGGAAGCGGGGATCTCGAGAGACGAGCAGGGAGCAATGAGGAATTTCAGGAAGCTCCACAACCAACGCTATCACTCGAAGGTTGCAGCTCTGATCGACACGCAGAGATTCACGGACTTGGCAGCTTCGGTGAGGTCGCTGACCGACTACAGATACATCAAGGGATTCGGATCAATGCCAATCCCTGACGAGCTCGATTTCCTCTTCAAGCCGAGGCTCTTCGGCATGCACGATTGGTTGGTTCGCAACACTCCGATTGACGAATTCATTCTCCTCACCTACAAGAACGGAGTAGCCCGGGGCACCTACGCAGACATACCTTGGCACGTCCCCAAGGGAGAGTCTCCCCTAAGGAACCATAACATCGTCGTCACCCTGAGGCCCAAGGAAGGAGGAGCCGTGGAAAGAGATCCGTGGGGAGACGCCAAGTATCTCCCGTCCAACAATGATCTCCACAGAAGAATGATCGAACTGCATGGAGAAGGACGCAGCTACAAAGACGTCGCATATCTAATGAGCAACGAGGGAATTCCTATGTCATGGCAGAAGGTCAAGTATCACCTTCGGGGGCAATGCTCCTGTGAGGTTGCGACACACATGACGGGGCCCGGACAAGGGCAGGGGCCGCTCTATCCGCAGGCTACGGGTCAATGACAGCCAACCAAGCTAAGGTTAGACCATATACCCCCTCCTCCACCTCGGAGCAGTCTGATAATGTATAGGCACCTTGGTTTGGCCGAAGGTGCCGCAGGAAATTCGCCAAACGTCCGTTTGGGGAATTTTCCCGAGGCAAAACTTCTTCGGAGCTGTGGCTGCGAGGTGTGTATCTGCGCGACCGTGGCCGAATGTATTCGTGCGGGCTGCGAGTGCTGCGGAGGGTCGCATTGAAAACATGGAAGATCTTCGCGATCCTTGGGGGTCTCCTTGTTGTGGAGCTCGTCGGGATCTATGAGCTCGGAGTTTGGCTATCGACGTGGTTGCATTGAGTGACGAAGTGATCGAGCAGATCGCACAGGAGGAGGAGCTCGCGAGTCCGATTGCTTTTGCCTACCTCCGAGTGTCGACGAGGAAGCAGGACGAAGACAACCAACGGCTACAGATCACGAGGTATGCGAAGGAGCATGGGATCGAAGTCGTCGATTGGTTCGTCGACAAGGACGTCTCCGGAGTGAAGGTGCCTCCCCTGCAGAGGGAAGGATTCAGGGATCTCTACGAAACACTTGAAGGCATGCTCGGGGACGGAAATGCCCCGACTCATGTTGTGGTCTACGAGATCTCGAGGCTCGGTCGCAACCTGTGGGAGATCCTCGAAATAATCAAGCAGCTCGAGGAGAAGTGTCCGATCGTTTCGACGTCCCCGAAGGAGGCATTTCTTCAAGTTGAGGACAGGTCAATGCGATCGCTCCTGATCCTGATCCTTGCGTGGGCTGCGGAGAGGGAGGCAGCCATGACCAAGCAGAGGACGATGGAAGGGCTCGCGACTGCCCGGGAGAAGAGCAGACACTCAGGGACGATTCCCCTCGGCTACAGGATCGATCACAATGCCAAGGACTGCCTGAGACTTGGTCACGATCCACACTCTTGTCAAGTCCACGGAGTTCTGCAGCTCGACGACAATGGGAGAGCTGCCCTCGATATGATCCGGAACTTCAAGAAGGCGAAGCCTCGGAACCTGAGGAAGCTGCTCCCCGAACTGACGTCGCGTCAGGCTTGGGCCCTCTTGTCTAACGTAAGGAAGTTTGGAGAGGGTGGTCAGAAAAAGGAGGAAGCGGCCACTATGGGCCGCTAATCGAAACGCTGATTGAGATCCCGCTCTCTGCCGTCGCTCCGGCTGCGACGTTGAACACATAGGTAACAGTTGTCGAAGAGCCTGCGGTTAGAGTTACGGATGCAGGAGTTGTGCCTGAAGTTATGAATAGACCTGTGGGTTCTGTCCAGTTGACGGTTGGAAGTGGTAATCCTTCGGACTGTCTAAACTTGGTTGGTGGCTTGTTAATACCCCCACGCGGCTATTCCTTGGATGCTCAGGATTTCATTCTTAAGATACCCAATCGCCTTGTTACGCCACAACCATGCCGTCCGCATTGTGGACGGCTACGGCTGGGAAGACGACCCTCCCGATACCGATAGCATAACAAGGTCAAGGACAAAGCTCGGCCAACTGCGGATTTGGCGATTCCCACGTTCTTCGTTGGGCCAAATCAACGGTAAGGACTTCGCTGGCGAACTGACCCACCCCGGACTCTACGTCCTGACTGTCGAAGGCGAGCCAAAGGCATATGTCGGAGAATCAAGCGACCTGAGGAAACGCCTTCGAGACCACACTCAGAAAGACCCCAAGGAATTGCCGAAGCCTTGGACTGATATTGCCGTCATCGGCGATGGGCGGAGCTACTACCAGTCTATCTTTACTGACACAACTTTGCGATTATATCTGGAAAAAGCGACTATCAGTCATTTGAAGGAAGGCGGAATCCTCCAACCAGTAAACAAGCAGGAAGACCCACCGAAGATGACTGCCTCTGTCGAGACTATCGCGACTCAACTCGACAACGAACTAATCTTCGTTCTCTCGAAACTTGGAATCGCTCGCCAAATTTCTAAGAAGCAAGTTCCGACCGATGAGATTAACGAAGACAACGTCAAGACCCTCCTCACAAAGAGGAACCTCGCAGTCTCCAAGGTCAGTCGAGACCAATGGGTGGTCGACAAGGAGACCTACTTCAGAAGGCCAGGCAGTAAACCCCGCAAATCAGAGAAAGGATGGCACTTCTCCCTCAGGACGAAACCGAGAGAGGCCCTCTTTTCTGGTAAGGGTGGTCTGATTATCTCAAGAGGTAGAGGCTATCTGATTCCAGCTCAAGACCTGAAAAATTGGTTAGGTGGTAAGTTGTGGCCTATTGAGCCAGGCAAGGAGGCAATCGACCTTTACGCCGACTTGGTAAATGAGAAGCTCTGGAATGTATCTGATTTCAAAACACTCGACCTCAACAAGTATCGTCTAAGCTGAGTTCTCTTTCGCCAACACGAGAATAGTCTCGCGAAGAATGAAATCCCTCCATTGGCCCGACCGTCTGCGCCGAGCCAGTTCGAAGGCCTGAAGCCTGAATCCGACCTTCTTAGCCATCCGAGCGACTATCATGTCGGTAGGGATATAGACGCCTGAAATCAGAGAATCACCCAGAACCATGACCAGAGGCGCTTTCTTCTTAAGGCCTCGATGAACCTGTTCGAGCGACGGATAAAGGTCTTCGAAATACTTCCGAATGACCTGATGCATGTCGGGCCTTCGCGCAATCTTCTTTCTTTCGAGGTTCGCCCCTATGGTGGCGACTATCTCGGTCAGCCATTCATCCTCGACGCGCCCCTTCTCTGAGCGGAACTCCTCTATCACTCCTCTCGAAACGTTGTCGCAAACGACCATTTTGTCTCTCAACTTCGCCATATCCTCATACGAATTCAAGATGTTCAGCCATGCCGCTTCTATCTTGTAGTTGATGACGTAATCGATGCCATTCGAATACGGAGGAGACTGAATCGAAGCGTCCATACTGTTAGGCTCGAACTCATATGTCCGAGCGTCGGCTGTGAGTATCTTCGTCTCTCCCCATCTCTCTCTGAATGCCTGGACGTAATGCAAGTCCTCCACCATTTGCTTGAGCTTCGCAGAGAAGAATATCTGAGGGGCATTCGGCGGGAGGTGCTTGGTCGTATATCCGAGACCAGGGGCTCGCCACAATCGACTGGAGTCAACCAAGATGCTTCCGAAGGCGAACCAGAGCATCCGCGTAGTCTTGCCCTCTGGGAGTTTTGACAGCGCGGCCCTCATCTTGAGGAGGTTCTTCAGGATGGGTGGGTCGAACTGCCTCTCCGTCTCGGTAAGGAAGGGCAAGTCCTTCGATGGTTCGGTGTCCCTGACCCTGGCAAGAAGTTCGATTCCGCTGTCGAAAAGATGCTCGATGTCTGTCTCCCATGCGAGCTTGCTCTTCGCCATGAAGGTCATCAGGGGATTGAGGTCGAGGCCGATGGAGTTGATGCCCTTCATCTTGGCACAGACTGCGACCGTCCCCGACCCGACATATTGGTCGGCGACCCAAGACTCCTTGCCGAGTCCGAACTGCTTCAGGAATTGACTTACAAAGCTAGAAGAGAATCCTTGGACACAGGGAGACCAACCGTGTATCCTCTTGTCTCCGTTCTCGGTGAACGTGATTTTGCCGCCATATCTAACGAGCTTTGTCTTGAACTGTCTTTCGAACTCCTTCAGGTAAGAATCGGAGGTCTTGAATCCGAATTGAAGGCCGATGTCGGCATTCTTCGAAAGTATCCAGAGGTTCCTCCCAATCATGGAGGCGGTGCCCTTTTCTTTCGTCCTGTCGAGGAGCACTTGGACTTCCTGCGTTGGGAGGCCAACTTTAATGCCGATTTGCCGAGGCGCCATCCCTATCGACCCTGCCTCTTCCAGAGCCTTGAGAACGAGGGACTGAGGCTCTACGGTCGTCATTCTCTCCGACGATGCCTAAGGAATCGTCGATTTAAGTCTGCCGCGACGCGTCCTTCTCAGTTGCTTCTAACAGGATGACTTCGGCCATGTTGGTTATGCTCCGATGCTCCTTGTCGGCTTTCTTCTTCAGCTTCGCATAGACCTCATCTCGCACAGCTACCGTCTTCCACCCTTCATATGGCATGGCACAGACTCCGTAATTACAGGGGCCTGAGGCACGAAGGTCGCCGAGGAAGACGCGAGGTTATTCTTGACTGTGAGTTGTAGGAAGTCTTGATCTCCGTTATTGAAGACTACTCCGGAACAGGTGAAAGAAGATCCGGGGACGCCTGTGCACGTCCCGGCAGTTGGAGCAGTCCAAGTCGCAGCCGTAATGAGGCCCGCGCTCTTGACTGAAATGCTGACACCTGAACTTCCTCCAATCGAGGACGCTGCAACAGCGACCCCGACGAAGGAGAGAGCAATGACGAGGGAGAGGATCGTTGCGGTGCCCACAGGGAGGAGTTGGGCAAGATCTTTCCACCTGTCAGGGAGCCGCAGCAGCTCGTGATTCAGAATCCAGATTGAGGTAGATCTCCCGAGCGAGCTCTGGATCTAAGGGATGGAGCCCGGGGATGGATTCAGAATCGTTTCGTAATTTGGTTGTAATAATTGCAGCGTCGATCGGAGTTTTGCGGTATACCATTGGCAGCTCTGCTTAATACGATCACACGAGAGGGATCCGTTGACGTCGGAGGCAGCTCTCCCGGCATGATCACCGAGGGAGCTCCCCTCCCACTAACGCAATTTTTGAAGAGCTGCCAATGGCCTACCATAAGCAGGGGAAGATTTCCCAAAACAGGCTCCCTGCTCATGGTATACCGCGACAGGGCAACAGGATTTCTCCGGGGATCTCCGAAGTGGTATATGATACGTCGACGTCTACAACAGCCTTTGACCTTCCTGGACTACGACATGCCTGTAGTCTTCCGTCCGTCTGAAATTTACTTCAGGCTCGAAGGTATTGCACTTCTCACAGAACCAACCAATCGGGATCCAAACTCTTCTCTTAGTTGCCCGGGCTGACTTCGGATCTGACTTCTCGAGTCGGACGTAGGCCCTTATCATTTCGGGAGTCCAATAGTGGAACTTCTTGTAGTAGTCACTCCAAGACTTGTGTTTCTCCCGACAGATCTCGGAATTGCAACGAGGGTTTCCTGCACGATTATAGGGACTCACGACTTTAATCTCCGGTATTCTCCCTTGATTGCGACCCATTGAGATCTACAGACGACACAGACAAAGACGTCCCGGGGATCGTTGGGGATCTTGGCTCTAATCAGGTGATCGACGCAGAAGTGGAAACTCAAGGAGGAGCGTTCTCCGTTGAGGCTCTTCTCAATGCGACGAATCGTTTGCAGTTGCATGAAGGATAGCGGCACTTCCCGAGCCTGTGTTGTAGGACGATTGGTAGAGCAATGTTAGAAGGGAAGATCTGTGCGTAGTGTTGACCTCGATCATGGCCGCATGTCGCACAAAGGACTCTAAGATAGTCATTGGTCTCGTTGGTCGAAGTCTTCACGCGAGACCGAAGCCCCTGTAGAGATCGTAGAGTCTGAAAGCGACTCGGAGGGCGTCATGCTCTTCAGGAAAATAGCTCGAGACTGATCCGTCCCATTCGATCACCTTCAGGCCGCAGGCGAGTGCCTGCAGAGCGGTCATGCTCCTCGCCTTGATTAGCTCGCCTTTCATTCTCTTCGAGTCAATGTAGTATTCAAAATGACTAAACAGGTCGGGGATCTGATTCCAAGTGTATCTCCGATCGAGCACCGTCAACTCGAGACCTCTCTGCCTTGCGAACTCCTCGGCGACGTCTGAAGCATTGTAGCTGAAAGTCATGGCCTTTCCTTCTCCATGAATGTCTTGAGGCGCGAAGATCGACCGATCGACGGGATTCGGGAGGTAGATCGCACTCGAGGGGAGGGAGTAGATCATATCGGGAGAGGAATAGAGCTGCAGCGATCCGTCTATCTCGATTTTCTTTCCCCGGGACTCTGATCCGTGGAAGTGCATGACATGATCCTTCCAAGACAGGATCTTCTTCAGAAAGTTATGAGTCGGGATCCCTCCGTTGACGTGCACGACGTCTGCCTTCAGTGCGATCTTCGCAGCATTGAGGACGAAACCCCATGCTCCCTTGTCGATTTCCTCTGCGGGGAAACGGAACCTGTTGAGTGCTGTTCGCGTGACGACCCGGCTGACAGTCCCGCAGTTTTCGTCCATGATCGGGGCGAGTGTCGACGAGACTCCTCCCTGATTGAAGATGTGCAGGATCTTCACAGGATCCAAGTCTCCAAACGCTGTAGTTTGTCGGAAGTCATTGCAAGGGCCCTGAGTGCGATCACCCGGGATCCCGCGAGGGACTTGAATTTTCGTTCGAGTTCGGTGAGTTTGCTGTGGCACGGAGTTCTGAGTAGCAGATAGGATCTCGGATATTTTCCAATGTCTGCGAGTCGCTCTTTTCGACCCCGTCCTGAGTGATTAGTTTGCCAAGGCTTCAGCCTGTGGATTGGAGTCAGGTCGACGTGAGCGAATTCGAAGCCTTCGAGCTCTGAGCATTTCTCGTCACCGCAACCTTCGCACTTCCCTCCGAATTTCTTGATTAGATTCTCTCGTTGTTTCTTCGCGAGTCGGTTCCTGTCGTTGGTCATAGCTTCGGAGTTTCCATTGGAGGCATGTTGCACAGTTCACAATAGACAGGGCATTGGCAGTCTTGTCCGAGCATTGTCCTCCGA
>DASYWW010000057.1 GCA_035935655.1 Candidatus Bathyarchaeia archaeon | reverse complement strand
GCCGCCGTCGCAGAGACCAAGACCGGGGATGCTGTGGCCGCCTCCCTTGATCGAGACGAGGAGGTTGTTCTCCCTTGCGAAGTTGACTGAGAGCCTGATGTCTGCGAAGCCCGTGCATTTCGCGATCAGGGCAGGATGCTTCTCGATGTTTGCGTTCCAAATCCTGCGAGCGTCCTCATATTCGGGCGTCCCGGGTCGGAGCAGCGGTCCTCGAAGGGCCGTCTTGAAGTCGTGAACCGTGGTCTCGGCTATCGTTCGGCCGTCGAGGTTTACGACTCGCGTTTCCACCGAAACTCGGCTTCGGCATCTCGCCCTGACAATATATACGAATTCTCGGCGTGGCGGGTGAATGAAGCGAGACATACGACTCAGTCTTAAATAACAAGGCCGGCTCGGGAATACGTGGAAGCACGCGACTATGTGGTCATAGCTGCTTTCAGCGCACTCTGGGTAGTTCTCGCATATCTTTCGGGTTTCACAACAGTGGTCTCTGGGTTCATCTCCTTCTTTCTGCCAGTGCTCCTTATCTTCACCGTCCCGCTCTGGTTTGGCAAGAGAGGATTCGCCATCGGTCTGATAGGCGGAGTGCTCGGCAAGAACTTCCTTGTGTCAGGTGGTCCGCAAAACGCCGTCGGGGATTTGATTTTCACCGTTGGCGTGATGATGGGAGGGATGTATCTTCTAGCTCCGAGCGGACTAGCAGACATGAAAAGGGCAAGAGACTGGGTCATAAACATCGTCCTCAACGAGGTCCTGCTCTTCGCCGTAGCCGGCATTCTCTTCGTGAACCTCCTCCTCGGAACATTCCCACCAAATTACGGACTGCTTTGGACGATAGTATGGACGACGGTTCTTAGCAGTCTTCTTCTGGCAGTCATCAACTGCGTCTTGTTGCGAACACTGACCCCAGTGTTCAAGAGGACAGGCCTTTACTCTGGGAAGATGGCGAAAATGGAGAAACCCGCAGCATCTCCATCAGCTCCCATGGCCACACAGACAGCCAGCTAGACCAATCGGACAGGTAGCGGTAATACCGCAGAACTTTCCTAGGGTTAAATATTGAAAGGTGGTGCAAGCGTGAGTTTGCCTATTGCAAGACATAATCCAGACGCTGGGTCTCTGGCACGAGTATCCTAATGGCGTTGAAGCAATCCGCAACATAGACCTGACGATTCGTAAAGGGGATTACATCGCTCTAATCGGAAAGAATGGCTCTGGGAAATCTACGCTGGTCAAACACTTCAATGGGCTTCTCCGCCCGACCAAAGGAAAGGTCGTCGTGGGCGGGCTTGACACGGCTACCACCCGTTCCGAGAAACTCGCGAGAATAGTGGGTTACGTCTTCCAGAATCCAGACTACATGCTCTTCGCAACCACCATTGAACAGGAGGTCGAATTCGGTCCGAAGAACCTCAAACTGAAGCCGGACGAGGTCAGGAGAAGAGTCGACCGTGCCCTTGACGTGACAGGCCTCACGCCCAACCGTAAGGAATCACCGCTCTTCTTTGGGAAGGGGGTTCGCAGAATGATTACGATAACATCAATCTTGTCGATGGACCCCGAGGTGATGGTAATCGACGAACCAACGACGGGGATGGACTACAGAGGTCGCGAATCGGTCATGGTCCTAATTGACCGACTTAACCAGCTTGGGAAGACAATCATAATAATTACTCATGACATGAAAGTGGTCGCGGCTCATTCGAAACGAGCACTAGTGATGGCCGAGGGCGAGCTCATACTCGATTCTTCCACAGAAAGCCTCTTCGAGCACCAAGACGTGCTAGCCCGAGCCTCACTCAAGCCGCCAGAACGAATCGAATTTGCCAACGAACTTGGCATGAAAGAACACGGCCGGGTTCCATCGATTGATGATGTTTCGAAGAAGCTGAGGGAGATTATCCTAGGCGGTGAAGAATCCGAAGCGCAATCTTAGTACGGCAAGTAAGATGGTAAGGACAACAAAGAATGCCCCCCAGGCGATTTCCGACGGGCGCACTTTCTCCTTGGTCATCATCGTCCTTCCCGCTCCGGGAGTGAATCCCTTCACTTCCAAGGCGTTCGAGGAAGTCTGAATTCTTCTAATCGTAGCCAAGAATAACGGTATGACAATTGAAATCAGGTTTCTCACAAGTTGGACTGGGTTTTCGCGCTCTGGCAGAGCCCGCGCCCGTCGCGCTTCACGAATTACTGTCAGGTCGGCCATGGAAAGAGAAATGAATCTGAGGGTCAGCATGAGAAGAAACGAAGCTCCGTAGGGGAGCCCTCCCTTCATCAAACCTCGGATTAGATCCCTCTCCTTGCTGGTCGAGAGAAGGACACCGATGGTAGCGAAGAACAACGTGCCGATCCTTGATGCCGCTATTATGCCAGCGGAGACACCCACCCAACTGATTTGAATTGGTCCGTACTCGAAAAAGACTGTGCCTCCGTGATCGACCAAAGGGAAGATTATCAAAAACGCGGCCAGAACTGGGACAATTATCTTCAGGTAATTGACGAGAGAGGAAAACGGAATCTTGGCCAATGCCAGGATGCCGAGGACAAAAACCAACTCGATTGTGTTCCAGAATGGAGAAACGAAGATGAAGGTCGTTATCCAAAGGAACACGACAAAGGCTAATTTCGAAAGTGAACTGGCTCTATGAAGAAAGGATTCCTTTGCAACGTACCAACTCAGAGACAATGAGTAATTTCACCCTCCTTTCATGAGCGCCTTTGCTTCGGCAATATTGAGTGGAGTTGCTGAAACGAGTCCTTCATCCCTTAACGGGCCAAAAATAACCGAGATTTCCGGAGGATAGACTCCGTGTTCCAAGAGAAATTTCGGATTGACAAAGAAATCCTTTGGTTTCCCTTCAAGCAGTATTTTTCCCGAGTCGAGAAGCAGGAACCTGTCAGCCAGGGGAACCACGTCTTCCAAATCCTGTTCGACTATGACGATGGTGGTGTTGAGTGTCTGCCTAATCTTCCTGATCAGATTCATGACCTCGGTCTTGCCCACCGGGTCCAGTTCCGAAGTAGGCTCGTCCAAAAGCAGGATTCTAGGTTGGACCGCCACAAGCCCGGCGATTGAGACCCTTTGTTTTTGACCTCCCGATAGTTCCGCAGCTGTCCTTCCCATCAGCTCCGCGATTCCGAATTCTTCCTGGATGAATTTCAGTCGTCGGCTCGCTTCTTCCCCGCCTATGTTCAGGTTCTCCAGCCCGAACGCCAAGTCGTCCTCCACGCTTGGAAACACGAATTGGGCCTCGGCGTCCTCGAAGGCCATTCCGACCCTTCCAGCAAGTCTTGCGGCTTTCGTGGTTCTCGTGTCTGCTCCGTCTACGATGACCTTACCCTTCATCGTTCCCATGGCGAAAGAGTGGGGGAGGAGACTCTGAATGCATGATAGGAGCGTCGTCTTGCCTGCTCCCGTGGGACCCACAATGCAGACCGTCTCGCCGTACTGAACTTCGAGGTTGACACCGGTGAGGACCCAGTCTGTCTCTTGGGAATAGCGCCACCACAGGTCCGAGACTTCGATTGCGTTGGTCACTTTCTTTCAGGCCTGCTACTTGTACGCGAACGGCGCCTGCTTCCACCTATTGAATTCGTCCGGGTCGTGGGAATAGATGGGGCTGCAGGTCTTCGCAGTGCGGGCCTTTGTAGACTCGACGTAACTTCTCATTCGTTCAAGGGAACGCATGTAGGCTCTCTGGTCTAGGCAGGGCGCGCAGGGCCACCCCATGGGAGAAGTCCGCTCAGACCCCCAGAAGTTCTCCTTGGTCATTGAAGCGTCACCGGTAAACAGGAAGGTCCCCGAGCCTTCAGTTTCCACTGACACCGACACGTGACCTGCCGTATGTCCATGAGTGTTCAATATCTCTATACCCTTGACCACGGAGTAGTCTCCCTCTATCAGCTTCTTTCCGAGGCCAACGTCGAAGCATGGACGAAAGTAGGTTATCTCGAAGGGCTCGGGAACGAGGGCCTCCTGAAGCTCCTTCCTGTTGACTATCCAAGTTGCGTTCTTGAAGAGCCTGTTGAAGCTGCAGTGGTCGGCGTGCAGATGGGTGTTTATCACCACGTCTATGTCTTCAGGGCTGACCCCGAGCTTCTTCAGGGAGTTATCCAATCGTTGTTCAGGGCTTTGTTTTGGCACCAGAATCTGTCTGAGCATGGGGGACCAAAGCGCGGGGTCCATCCCTGTTTCTATCATTATCTTTGCCTCGGGATGGTCGACGTAGATTGAGTAGACCTGCGACCACACCTTCTGGCCTGCGCCTATGGCGAAAGTTACGATAGATTGGTCCTGTTGGAAAGTTCCGCCATCAAGAAAATAAACTCTCGTGGATGCCAAGCTGATTCTTGCTGACTTGAG
Organism: Candidatus Bathyarchaeia archaeon; assembly: GCA_035935655.1. Lineage (NCBI taxonomy): Archaea > Thermoproteati > Candidatus Bathyarchaeota > Bathyarchaeia (SeqCode) > Bathyarchaeia archaeon. The sequence continues at coordinate 1,842 of DASYWW010000057.1, read as the reverse complement.
CTCCAACCCAGCTTCAGTTCTTATAAGCGTTGGCAGAAAAAATCGGAATTTACGCTGGCGAGACTGCTTCAATCGTCTGTCTGTAATCGCGTCCGATGGGGACGATCAGAGGTAGTGTGACGCCGGCCTTCTCATACTCGGCCAATCTTTCTACGACCTGGCTTTTTGTTCCGCAAGCCGTGGTCATTTCTACCACCTCATCCGGTAGGCATCTATCCAACCCTATCTCATCCCCCGAGTCTATCGCCTTCTTCAGTAACACAGAATCTAATTCGAAACCACTGGCTTCAGCGACGGGTCTTGCTCCGGGGTGGATGAAGACTCTGCCGACCAGCGGCTTTGCACGCTTCACAGCCTTCTTTTCATCAGACGAAATCGAAGTGATTATCCTTGCTGCAAAGTCAATCGAATGGGCCGCCCGTCCGCTAGACCGTCTTGATGTCTCGACCAGTTCTATCACTTTTCTGACATAGGGTACAGTGCAGCAAAGCGTGATTAACACCCCATCGGCTATCCGGCCTGCCAGTTTCATCATGTTTGGTCCTTGTTGTCCAAAGTATATGGGAATCTTCGCTGGTATTGGGTCGAAGTTTATCTTCACACCGTCGAGATTGTAAAACCTGCCGGCGAAAGTAACGCGTTCTCCCAACAGCAGCCTTCGAAGCACGGATACCATCTCCTCCATGTGACCAAGCGGATGGCTGAATTTCAGGTCGACAAACTCGCCCGGGATTCCATGCTCGAGGGAGCCGATGACCCCGCCTGAACCAAGTCCCATAAAGAACCTTCCCCTCGTCAGTTCGCTCAATGTTGCAGCAGTCATCGCTATCAGACTCGGATATCGAGTGAATGGGTTGATGACGCCCGTCCCAATCATGATTCTCGAGGTACTTTGGGAAATCGAGCCCAAGATTGATGGAGCGTCTCTGTCGTAGTAGTGCTCTGGAACCAAGACAGAGTGGAAACGACATTTTTCCGCGAACAAAGCAGCTTGAACCATCTCCACTGAGGTCTTTGGTCCGAACCCAATCACGTAGCTCAGACCTATCCGTCTTATTCCCCTGTTGGTCATAGATTCCCCGGAGCAGGGTTCATCGTTGTCTTAACTCTGCAGCTCGGGTTTCATCTACTCTTGATTCCAGAGGACACTTCGTCGACCAGTCGATGGGTCGTTTCTCTTAAAAGTTGGAGGTTTCTCAGTCTTGCGTGCCTAGAAAGAAGGTTCCTTTCCGGGTGATCGACTCTGAGGGCGAAGAGCATGTTCTGACTTACAGTTCACCCTACTCAGCGAAGGGTTACGATGAATGGAAGACGTTGAAGCGGAACAAATGGTTCGAAAGCGGAAAGCCTACGAAGAACTGGATGTTGCACGAGACCGATTTCTACGATGAGGTTGAGAAGATCTGGGGCAAGAAGTGGGGCGCAGAAGGGTTGGGGAAGCTCAAAGAAGTGCTCGTGTCCAGGCCAACAGAAAACGAAACCAGGAAGGAATATGAGAAGGAATGGCAGTACTACTACTCTTCTTCTCGGGGGAGGGCAAACCTGTCAAAGCTTCAGGGGCAGTTCGATGATTACTATCGGATACTGGGGGAGAACGGGGTCAGGGTGAACTACGTCGAGCCTCCTCTTCCCGCCATAGGGCCGTACGGCTACCTCAAGAACATGGTCACGCTTGCAGGTGGAGGCCTTGTTGTAAGGGGTGGAGCCATCATCCACAGGATGGGGCTTGGGTCTTGGCAGAGAGGAAGGGAGGTCATTTGGACGAAGGCGCTTGCGGCCCTGGGAGTTCCAATCTATTTGACAATCCACGGCAAAGGAATCGGCGAACCGGGGGCGGGGAGG
>DASYWW010000056.1 GCA_035935655.1 Candidatus Bathyarchaeia archaeon | reverse complement strand
GTTCGCTTGGGCCTGATTCAGGGGTCAGCCTCGTTGCCAGACGAGTCGCAATCCGGGCAGTGAAATCAGTTCCAACTAGTGCCTCATGGGGAAGCTGTAGCGCGCAGGGGTTCGCGGCCTGGATCACGATTTCGGTGTAAGATGCTTATCAATTCGCGGGCCCGTAGCTCAACGGTTAGAGCAGCGGACTCATAATCCGTTGGTTCTAGGTTCGAATCCTAGCGGGCCCACCAGAATCTTGGTTCAAATAGAATCACTGCTATCAGTTGACTCTGCCGGACTCGTTACTAATGATTTCAGTACTATTGAGGCCAGAACATCAATCGAGCAAGCGGTGAACCCGAAGACCAAAACCATAGTTTGTCAGACCGGTTCAACAACTCTCAGTGGCGTTGAAGACGAACAATGGATGCTCCAAAGTTCCGGCAATAGACATTTGGACCAAATGTGCTTCGGACACTTTCGCAATAACCTTGACAGGAGAATGGGGCACGACGGAGAGCATCAAGCTTCGCCCTCCGCTCGTTCAGCACTGGTGCCGGTGTTCTTGCATCAAGTGCATCCGGCGCGGAAATGGTCTAATGGTTTCACAGTTATCAAAGGTAGGCACTCGATAATGCGCTCATGATCGCTGGGGTAGCCGCAAGGCAAGCGATGCAGGTCGATTCTGAGTGTCGCTCACACTGCTATTCATCGAGAGGTTTGCTAGCGCCAGTCTGCTTGAAAGCAATGGTGTAAGGTCGTACGAGAACTCACCCGGATAGGCAGGGTTGGACGAGTCATAGGGACGGCTTCACCCTGCATGTCTTGACTTCTTGCGAAAAAGTACCGGTGCCAATCCACACGTGAGCGATAGCTTTCAGATTATGCATGCAGGTTCGGGGAATACGGTATTCCCTCCCGCCGCTTGTGCGCAGCATGTATTCGCCTGTGGCCGCTTTCCGAATTTCCAGAATGCAGAACTTATTTACTAGCACTGATCTATGGATACGAACGAACCCGCGAGGTTCGAGATCTTTCGTCAGTGCCGAGATAGAACTTCGTACGCGAAGCGAACCCGACAGCCGATGCAATATGACATAGCTTCCCTGAGCTTCAATTACTGACACATCAGAGGAATCAATCAATAGGATCTTATCGCTTGCGTTGATTGCAAACCGGAAGCTCTTCGATGACAGCAACCCCGCCTCCGTCGACACTTCCAACCAACCTGGCATCCCGTCGACAGTTGCTCGTTGAACTGGGGCACTCGAAATATCGCGAACGCCCTCATTTGAGGAATTCCTCCGAAGTGAAACACGAGGATGGCTCTCAAAATCTGGAATGCCATTGCGGTCGTCTCTTGGTGTAGGTCCATTAGGCAAATTCATGTCAGCTCAGGACACCGCTTTCGAATTTTCCATCAGGTTCGATGACATCCTGATTTTTCTGTTTCGTTTAAGTTCGGGATGATTCCCTTAGCTCCGTTCTTCTTGCTGGACACTTTCCCAGGTAGCGCCGCTGGCGCGTGGTAGAGGCAGCGCTGGCTGCGATTAATCCTAGGGTCACCAAACAGAACGGACACATCGTTTACCTGTGGGTGGCAGAGCTAGCTCCCAAACCATCTCTGAAGCCGAGAAGGCTCAGGGGAGCGATTTCGACAGCGCAGCCGGGAAAATCTTGACTATTTTGCAGCACGAACTGTCTCACTCCTGTATCCATGGCCAAGCCAAACACCCCGCCGGAAGCGTTCGAAAATTCTGCTCGATGTATTTGTCGTTGAGCAAGGCTTTTCATATTGTCTATTGCCCGATTTTCAAAATCTAGTGGTGGGAGGGCGGTCCCTGGCGACTCATATGTGACCCAAAACCCGAAAACTGGCACAGAGGAAATTAGAGGTAAGTTTGGGCGGAATTCCAGCGGAGGAGACGAGGACGATGCCCAAGAGGGTCACACGGAGGAGCAGATCGTGGCGGTGTTGCGGCAGGTGGAAGCCGGAGCGCGGGTGGAAGAGGTCTGTCGCAAAGCAGGCATCAGCGAGGCAACCTACTACCTGTGGAAGC
>DASYWW010000055.1 GCA_035935655.1 Candidatus Bathyarchaeia archaeon | reverse complement strand
TTCCAAATAGAGAGTTCTCATCCCCAAGTACCTCGCCGCCAGAGAGTAGATCACCGCAAGATTCGGCTTTGAGAGAGGGAAGCCGTTTACTTGGCCGATGAAGCTCGTCGCACTGCCGTTTCCGAATACAAGATAGGCCATCGGTATGCTCTCAATTCCAGTCCTGTGGACCTCCACGGCCCCGAGTGCCTGGGCTCCTATGATGAAGTAGGGGTTGGTCGAGTTAAGGAGACTGCTGAAGAGGATGGCGTCAGCGTAGCGTGAGACGCCTGTGATGTTTCCGGGGAATAGAACGACCGGGATTTGAGCCTGTGACTTGTGACCTTTCTGTGACGTCTTGTGACCTTGAATAGCCCTGACCACCGCGTCGAGCCGGGTTTGGTTGGCTAGAGTCGACCCTCCGACCAGAATCAGCGAGGCCCCGGCTGCAATCGCCTTTCCAGCAGTCTCAGCCGCCTGTTTTGGAGAGAAGTCTTCCGGGTCTATCAGAGCTGCGACGATTGGGCCTTTCTTCGTCTCATGGAGAATGCGTTTCTCAACTGGTCCCAGAGAGATCAATTCAGGCCCCGGCTTTGGCGTAGTCGTCGACGAAGGTGTTGTAGACGTCGATGTCGGCTCGCTTGAACGGGTACCTCAGCTCCCTGCCTGCGTGGAGGGGACAGTTCGGGTTCCCACATGTGACCTTGAAGACGAAATCTTGTGACTCCTCGTCCTGGTCGGATGTGATTCGAATCGTTGTCATACCACATCGAGGGCAGGCGAAGACCTTGGGCAGCGTCCGGTGGATAACTCGAAGTGTTTTCTTGCGTCTCCTACCCATCTATCTCACCCGCTCGTCTGTCTTTTGAGGTAGATAAGATAGCGTCTCATGCGCTCCCCGTGGCTCTTGCAGATTTTTGAATTGTTTGTGGGTTGGTTTCACTATTATTTTATAGTAATCGCGGGAGGTCAGGGTTTTTCGGAAAAGGTGAATTTGGGTTGGTTAATACTTAATTGGCGGACAAGGAGAGGCGAAGCCATGAGCTTACCCGAACGTCTGGTGAAAGAGTCTTCCCTTACATCCCGGCAGTTGGAGTCGTTGATAGGATACATGCGCGTCGCTTCAGGAGAGATCAGGTTTCGAGATGCTGCTTCAATCGCTTCATCGGGCCGGACCAAAGGAGAAGAGAAGCCCCTGACCATAGGTTCCTACTATCGGACCCTGACCCAGGCCCGCACAAACATCAGAGAGTCGCTCGTTACTGTTCTAATCGGCATGCAGCTGGGCGTCGTAAAGGTGGAGGAAGTCCGCAAATTGTTCGAGTTGGTCGGCGTCGGCGCCAAAGAACTCTCCGAATATGATCAGGACCGCTTCATCCAAGTCCTTGGAGCCCTTTTGGACCGCATCATCTTGTGACGCCATCACGCAGAGAAAGCAATCACACCTCAAAGGAGAGAGGGAATCGCATGAGAGGCGGCGAGGCTCATCACGTGGGGTCACGCTTATATCACAACTTCGAATGATGTCACGCCCGATGGCCCTGCTGGACGACGCGACTACTATTGCGCTTCTTGTGACTTCTGCCTTCTTTGTCGCCCTCGCTTTCGGCCTCCTGGTCAGGTACAGACAGCTTTCGCAGAAGATCGCTGGCTCCTCCGACCTTGGCCATGACCTTTGGGACGCCCTTGAGCAGAGGATGAGAAAGCAGGACGAGCGGATACTCGACATGATGGGGAGGATGGAAGTCGTCCAGGCGCGAGTCATGACCCAGCCGCCACCCCCGGAACCTATGGTTCAGCCTTCGACTCCGCCCGCAGCACCTCAAATGTCACAACCCGAGGAGGAATCAAGTGATGTCGAAGCCCAACCCCGAGCCGTGCAACAGCCCGAGTCACAACAGAAATCACAAAGGTCACAGTCATCACAGCCGGAACCGGCACCAGAGTCCCCTCAGCCACCCCCCACGCCAGAACCGGAGCCGGAGCCTGGACAGCCGCCTGAGACGCCCCCGGAGGCAAAGCTGGTGCTCGATCAGACGCAGTTGGCGACATTGAGACAGCTAGCCGAAGGCACAAAGAATACGCGTCAGCTTACTGATGCTCTCAAGAAGTCCCGCGAGCACACGGCGAGACTGATGAAGGAGTTGTTTGAGCTGGGCCTTGTGAGACGAAATGTCGCGACCAAGCCCTTCGTATACCAGATTACAGATGAGGGGCGACGCAAGCTGGAATCGAGCGCGTAAGGGAACGGTTAGATTTGACCTAGCAGTTTGGTGGCGTTGGATGCCACCATGATTTGATGGAGTTTCGCGTCAGACAGTCTGTCTCTTTGTCCGGCTGCCGAAGAAGACTCCAAGACCAACGCAAACTCCAGCGATTACTATGGCGATGGACTGAGCCAAAGCATCTTCGCTCAGGCCAGCGGAAGGTGCAGACCCAACCTGGTTACCGCCTGTAGAAGATGGCAAAGTCGTTGTCTGGCTTGTTTGGGTGGTCGTCGATGCTTCAAGCACCGTCATTGCCGCTTGTGCTTGGGCGGAGGCATAGGCGGAGGTCGCGTTGGAGACAGCCGAAACAGTATGCGTTCCTGTCGAAAGGTGCAGATTCCCGAGGGCCATCCTCGCGTAGCCAGTCGAGTCGGTTAGGCCCGCAGCTGACTCCTGCCCATCGACATACCAGGTAATCCACCCACCTTCGATGGGATTCCCGTTAGTAAGAGTCAGCCGCGCTGACAGGTTGACCCAGCTCCCGATATGGACTGTGGGAGGGACTTGGACGATGAGGGTCGTCGCTTGAGCGGCTTGAGCGGGGAGAACTACTGGTTCAACGACTATGAATAGGAGAATCACAATTGCGACAATTGCATGCTTTTTCATTGAGACGAATGAGCTTGGCGATGATTATTTGTCTTTCGAAGAGTCCTGAATTGATGTCAGTGATTTGTTATTGCCCTTCGACCTTGATTCCAGACGTCGGCCGTATTTGGCCTAGGCAGTTTACGTTGGGTTGGACGGCCCGGCCTGGTTTTGAGATTCCAGAAGACTACAGAACTGCGGGAGTTTGGCATCCGAATCCGAAGCCAGACCAGTGTGGCGCATACCAATCTCCGACGCCTGTGAAGTAGCATCCGAGTGAGTGATACACAGGCCAAACTGTCGAGGGGACCGAGATCTCAGCTGGGTATTGACTTCCTGAGGCGAACCAGAACACCACCGGCGCGAAGAAAAAACTGCCTACCGCAACAATGATCAGTCCCACGACCAGCGCCCGCGTCCTGCGTCTCATGTCAGAGGTCGAATCTCAGTGTTGGATTTACGCCTACTCTTGAGAACGGCCTAGGCAGTTTTGGTGGTGGTGGCCGATTCTGACCAAATGGGACAGTGGGAGTCCCATCCTCGCAACTAAGCATTCGGGTTGCCTAGCCAGCAGCCCCCGATGTCAGAGGAGCATTGAAGGCCCCATCCTAAGGCCCAAGTGTAACTGGTTAGGGAAGAGTAGACGTGATAGGTCGCCCTGCCTTGGGGAGTAACTCGGCCGGCTTCGATCCAGTGGCATGGGAACGGAGTGCTGCAGGTAATCGTCCGCGAAGTGCTAAAGTCGCTGGGGAAGACGGGAAGAAAGAACGCCGCGGCGAGAGCGAACACTACTACCATGATGACGGCCTTGTTTCTAGGCCTCAATCTCTGAACCAGATTCTGTTGCGTCCTGGGCCGTGATATACATTCTCACCAGTGTTCGGCCTGAGATAGCCTGTGAGTTTTGATGGGGTTGAACTGCACTCATTTCGCAATGCTCGTCGTGCAGCTTAAGAAAGGCCCAGAGACGGTGACGATTGTGTCTGCGCCGTTGACAGTCGCAGTTCCACCTGGGAAGAAGGCGCTGGGCGACACCACGTAGGTGTAGACCCCATCGGAGACATGGAACCAAATCACTGAGAAATTCTTGAAATTTGGAGACGCTCGAATCTCGGTGTTCGGCACGGGGAGTGAGGCGTTCGACGGTACTGCTATGGTTGTGTGGCCGTTGAGAGCGACGGCCCACGGGACGCCATACGCGGGAGGTGAGCACGCACCACTCTGAGCAAATGCCAGCACGTACGTCTGATGTGAAGTCAACGGGAAGAGAAAGTAAAATCCTAAGGCCGAGCCTATCAGAAAGACCACCGCAATCACCGAGACAAGTGCAGCTTTCCTCATCGCCACTACGCCAAGTTCTTGCACTTGTCGTCGCTGGTTATACGCCTACTCGTAAGAACGGTCAAGTAGTTTGAGTGGGGTTGGACAGGCAAGTTCTGGGCTCTGCTTCGTCGAGGGATTCATTTGCTTGCTTCACCCTGGGGGATGAGTGTTCCACTCTGCGTGGTCTTCGGTCGGCGGAGAGTTAGTGCCAAAGAGCCGATGCAGAGGAGTGTAAGGAGAGTCCAGAAAAACTGAGATCCATACAGGAAGGTGTCATGCAGGTTGCAATGTGGCTCGGGAAAAAGTTGTTCGTTGGGGCAAAGACTCAAAGTGCCGTAGTAGAGCATTGCCAGACTAAGAACTAACCCACCCAAGGCGAGAATCCTGACTCCCTTGGTATTCAACTCGCTTCCGCCTCTCTCTTGACCCGTCCCGTAATAGACTGAGCCACTTGTTCTCTCCCTCGACCCCGACCCCCGCTCTCTCTGCTGGTGATTGTCCTCAGTAGCTAAGGGAGCTGTTCGACTTGGGCCTAGTGAGACGGAACGTCGCGACCAAGCCGTTCGTATATCAGATCACGGACGAGGGGCGGCGCAAGCTGGAATCGAGCGCGGAGCAGAACAGTACGATATGACTTTGTAGTCGTGAAGGTGTTGGAATCAATGAGAGCTAGGCCCCGACAACTTGGTGCCTGACTCGTCTCGCTTCCGACCTTCGTCGGATGGCTTCGAAACGAGTAGCCAACCAAGACAAGACCGATTGGCATGATTAGAAGCGCCGGCCAGGCGGGCGGCACGACGATACACGCGTGCGTCGGCGGGACATCGGAGCATAGCCAATCGTTTATCAGTGGAATCGAAAAGATGAGAAGGCTTAGCGCTGAGAGGGAGACACCACCTATGAATGCGAGTTTGTTCACATCTTTGAGTCTCCTTACTTGTATTCTGGTTGAGAGGTCAACCATTTATTCTCTCCATCGACCTTGATTCCCGCCTTGTCGGCCGGATTGACCTAGCAGATCTGGTGGGGTTGGACAGTCACTCAAGGAGCTGTGATTGGCCCAAATCCGCCAAGCAATAGATAAGCGAGTAGACCAATAAATATAATGACCGGGCTTGCAATCAAGACTATCAGTCCATAGCCGACGACTTTGCCCCAATTCATCGGACTACGGTTGTTGGGGCTGGATTTACGCCTACTCATGAGAACGGCCCAGGCAGTCTTGTTGGTGGTGTTGGCCGGTCTTTCTAGAACAGCCTTGTGAAATCGTCGTAGACGTTCTTCCTGTGCCCGATGTAAAGTACTATGACCCGGCTCGCCTTCCTATCAATCTCATAGACCAACCTGTAGTCCCCGACCCTCAGCCTCCAGAACCGGGATGGTTTCATTTGGTCATCCTTCTCAGGCTGTCGCTCCAGCTCCCTCATCGATTCCAGGACCCTGTTTCTGATGGAGGCCTGCAGCTTCTTCAGCGAGCCTGCCGCCTTTGGGTGCAGCAGGACCGAGAAGCTCAATCGACGTCGGCCAGTGGGATGAGAGACTCCGGGTGCATCCTAGCCTCGTCGCTTTGTTTGAGGAGGCCCTGGTAGAACCTGCGCGTGCGCTCTCTCTCGTTGTAAAGGGCGATGATCGTCTTCACCGCCTCGCTGCGGCTCGCAAATCTGCCTTCGGAAATCCATCGGTCGAGCTCCTTGACGAGTTCCTCTGGGATTCTGACCTGGACTTGGGTGGTGGCCAACTGTGTAAACAGATTAGTTTACACGGACATAAGCGTTCGACCTGGCCGACACAACTCGTCCTCTGACGCTAGAGCTATACGCTCCGCAAAGCAAACCCTATGGCATGAGACGCATGGCAAGGGCGGCAGTCATCGGAGTGGGAGTCGTTTTTGCGTTCCTCTTTCTTGTACCGGCCGTGCAAGTCACCTTCTCGCAACCCCCTGCAGGAGGTTGTACAAATTCGAACGGGCAACTCACAAGCCTTTGCTCTTCCATCGGCGGACACGGGTACGGTTCAATCACTTACTGGCTATTCGGAATGGGCGGGTTTTACTTCACGCAGTATCGTTTGATACTCTAGATGACATGATCTTTCCCGACCTAGCCTCGGTCGGACAGATTTGACCTAGCAGTTTTGGCGGTGTTGTATGGTTACTGGCAGCCAAACGGAAAATGTGTATACGGGAAGAACCCAGCCCAGGACCAGCTAGGGATGTATACCGTTCCGTAAGAACCCGACAGAGCGAACGATGGGGATACTACCGCACTGAAGCAGGGCGCCTGAAATGCCACAACTGGTGCTAGGAAGAACCAGAGTGTCACAACGCCTACTGCCAGCGCCAGGTATCTCCCTCTCATGCATGAAATGAATGGTATGGCTGGATTTACGCCTACTTTCTAGAACGAGTTAGGTGATTCTGGAGTGCCAAGCGAAGTGTTGCCAGTACGAGATATCGACATCGCAAAGAAGGAGAGGAATGGGAGAGACGTGATGGGGTCCAGGGCCTCGAGTAGCACGAGCAAAGATGGCGGAGTGTTCACTAGCACGAACCCTTCAATCATATTCGATGATCCTTCCCCAGGGGCCAGAGTCCAATAAGCTTGGCCGAAGAGCGCAACGGATACGACTGCTCCGACCACAGACCCGATGTAGGTCCCGACAAAGAGTAGACCAAAATATGCGAGGGTATGGCCGTTGACCGGAACCCTTCGGCCGATGAGGTAGAAGACGGCGAATCGGCCTAGAAAAGCAATCACGAAACTCAGACTGCTGATGACGCTGAAGAGCTGGAAGTTAAACCCGTTTCTGGCGAGGAGCGAGAAATCACCAGTGAGAAAACTCACCAAAACTCCGAAGACTAAGGATGTCAGTGCGACTAACGTGAATTTACCACGGGTGTCGGTATTAGTCGCCCCATGGGAAAGGTTCGAGAGAGCGAATCCACTGAAAGCGATGAAAACAATGCCGAGGCTGCTCGACGGAGCACTCACATAGAAGTAGGGAAATCCAGCGAAGGGGTTGCTCTGCGGGAGGAAAAAGAAAACCGTCTGTCCCAAGATCTCGCCAAGCAGCGCGCCGCCGAATATCGTGAGTATGCTTCTTCCAGCTCTGAAGGGCGAAGTCTGCCGCTTACCGATCACGTAGAACACCAGGACCGTGACTGGGTAGGAAACTGCCAGCGACAACCAGTAAGCAGCTAGGTATTCTGTTGGATAGACTATTGGCGGAGGTCCTGTGAGATACGTGATTGGGAATGCAAATATGTACGCCTCGAGAAGGCCCAGCACAGTCCCAAGAGAAACTGAGACGACAGCCAGCAGAGGTTCTGTCCTCCAGGGCATTTTCGTGATTGATTCCAAGGTGCGCGACGATATTTATCAGTTCGACAGAGCGAAGTCGCCTAAGCAGGATTTCTCATTCGCATGGACTAACATCTGTGGTGGGGTCGGGCCGGATTTGACCTAGCGGTTTCGTCGGTGTTGGACACCGTTCAGGCTGACACAGTGATTTCGAAAGTGTAGCCCACACCCCTTCCGTCGTTCCATACGGCGAAGACACTAAGGTAGTAGTTACCCGCCTGCAAACTGATTGGCAACGAACTTGTAACGTGCTTGAGCGCCAAAACTGTCGAACTTCCGTTACTTTTGGTCCAAATTGCCACGGAGTAGTTGCTTGGATTAGAGGAACCGCTGACCTGAAAAGTTACCGATGAATTATTGGCTACACTGATTGGAGGGGGCACGTCGGTCCTAGGGCCTACGTTGAGGGGGTCTGTGCAAGTTCCATTCGCCGGAGGTTTTGGCCAGCAATAATTGTCCGGTGCACCCGAATAGGTGTTCCCTAGGTAAACGAGGACAACTTGTGGAGGCCGAGTGTTCTGCGAAGCCTCGTAGATAAGAAGGGAAGTTGCAATGCCTGCGACTATGACAACTGAGATGATGGCGAGTAGGTAGACTCGCTTCATGAATTGCAGAGCTTCATTCTTTGTATTAACATTTGACCTAGGCCTCGTGAGCCGGAATGTGGCGCACAAACCGTTCGTCTACCAGTTGACCGATGAAGGGCGACACAAGCTGGAATCGAACGGTTGATTTTACTGGATTGGTTGCTTCCTGCATTAGACGTAAATTCTTCCGCGTTACAAGGATGATTCATGAGGCGTAGGTATGTTATCTTAGGAGTGGCGCTCGTGTTTGTAGCTTTCCTTGTCCCTGCCGTCCCTCTGCTTCAGGTAATCACACCCGGTCCATGTAGCACTCCAGGGGTGTGCCCTTCTCAGGGAGGTATCTGCTCTGGTAGGACGGTCTGTCATGGTACGGAATTAAACCTGGCATCCCCAACACGTTACCTTCTAGGGTTCGGCGGGCACTTTGAGGGAGTCTGGCAAACGAATTCGAGTTGGTGGCACTACCCGTTCGACTTGTAGGTTCAGTCATCAAGAGCGATTTGAACCTCCGGGCGTAATTTCCGAATGTTTAGCGCAGGATTGCCTGATTCCGAAATGCGCTGGCCTCCTTGGCTCTCCACATGAAGAACACAGCAGGCAGGAGGGTCAAGACGAACGCCCCGCCGAAGATAAGTGGTATCGATTCTAGGACAAATATTGAAGAACTCAAGACCAAGAAATTCGGACGACTTCTTAGAACTCCCAGCACGCCCAGGGCCGACCCGAGGAGGATTCCGCCCTGGATGATTGCTAACCACGTTAACATTTCAGGAATCGTTTGAGACGTGGCTATGGATGAAGAACACGGCCGTCCTGTCGAGACTGTAAAGCTGCTTCCGCTTCCTGCGCCCCACGTGAAGCATGGATTGACTAGGTGAGCCACATTGCCCATCAAGGAGGTTATCGCTAGTATCATTATCGGCATGGTTGTCACAAGGGCGAGGATGACAAATTGTGTTCTGTGCAGGAGTCCTCGCTTGAAAGGGATACACATACGCCAAGTAATAAGGTTCGTCAAGACGAGTTCTCCTGGCACGAGACTAGTCAGTTTCGGTTGGTGGTCCTATGGATGGACGGCTGCCCAATTTCAAGTAGAGCGCAAGGACGATTGCCGATGCCAGAAATGCGAGGGATGAGATGCCCAATCCGGTGTACAGCGGTCGCATCCAGACATAGGCACCGTTGATGAGGTAGGCGTGATCGCAGGTGAACGGGCTACCTACTGGTTGCTCTGGGCAAGAGCCATAATCTTGTGAGATTACTGTTATGCTCCCAAACCCGAAGGCCATGCCTAGCATTCCCAGAACTATGGCAATATTCCTGCGTCTCATGTCAGAAACGATTGATGTGGCTGGATTTACGCCTAATCATGAGAACTGCTAAATCTCCGAGGGAAGTGAAACAACCATGAAGCGGAGGACAGCGCTGGCCGTTGTCGCACTTGCTCTAGCTTTGGGCGCCTTCCTTTTCACCCCTATCGTCTTGAAGAGCCCTGGGAGTGTCGAATGCGTCCCTCAGCCCACGTATGCATCTCTGTCTTACGCCGCTCTCGGAGGGTACGGGGTTCTCTACTGGCCGACAACAGGCTGGGTTGACTTCCCGCCTTTCATATTTCACAATGTCAGCTGCGGTGGGGGCGTCCAATGAAGTCCACCCCGATCAAGGACCTCAGAGATGGAATGCGCGATTTAGGCGTAGTTGGGGAAATAATCGAAATGCCCCCACCGACGAGGTTCGGCGACCGGGGATGGATTTCACTCTGTACATTAAGAGACGATACGGGACAGGTCAAACTCAGTCTTGTCGACCGCCAGATCTCGGATGTGTCTCTGGGATCGAGGATTAGGATAGCTCGAGGGTTTACCCATAGCATCGGAGGAGAGTTGGTGCTACGCGCAGGAGGGATTCACTTCTCTCGCAAGATTAAGGACTTCAAAGATGGAATGACCTCCCTTGACGTGGAGGGTGAAATAGCTGAAACCCCTGAATGGAAAGACATCGGGTCGGGGTGGAGAAAAACTCAGTGCATTCTCAAGGACGATACAGGCCAAGTCAAGCTCTTACTGACGGACAGCAACTGGAACCTGGCGCTTTCGTCAACTTACGACCGGGTGAAGCGCGGCTCAAGAATAAGGATAACCCATGGGTCCGTCTTCACTCTCAAAGGGGAGTTAGTATTACATGTGGGCGGCCACGGCACCTTTGAGGCAACGAAACCAGATCAATGAGGTTGGTCGATGATAGCCTTGGGCAACTAGAGGCCCCGAAGAGCTGACGTCTCAGCTACTCAAAATCAGAAGCAGCCACACTTCATTATGAATTTCGTACTTGCATCCATTCGCTATGGCGAGCTGTGTGATATTGATGTTACGAGCGGTTATTTCGTTGACTGGACACCCAGTAGCGAACTCCACGACAGGCCCGTAGCCGAGGTGAAATCCGTACTTGGTGTAGGCCCGATTGACTAGAGCTTCCCAGTGGGAGGGTGCACTTTGCTGCAGGTAGCCAGCGAACGCAGCCGGTCCGAACGTTTGAGGATACAGAATTTCTTCAGTGCTTATTCTGCCAGTTCCGGCGAAAAATGAGGCGGCTTGGCTGTCAAATCCGAAATCTGATATCGTATAGTTCGACACCGCCGTGTTGAATCGGGTTGACGCGAAAGCATCAAGACTGGGGTCCTCGGTCAGCGAGACGGAACCTCGCTGATTGTTCACAGTGCTCATGAATGCTTGAATAAAGACCCTCATGTGCTTCACGAACACGCAGCGTGAGTCATGAAGGGGCCTAGTGAGACGGAACGTCGCCGAGGCGGAAGCTGGATTCTAGTGGTAAGAGCCCAAAACGATTCCTGCGCGACCATCAAAGACCAAGAATTCGGACGGCTCAGAACCAAGAGGGCCTTGAAGGCTTAACTGATTCGTCTCCAATAATTCCGCAACCGTGGCCAAGAAACCGATTCTAGGCGCTTCCCTTATTTTCGTGGGAGCATGGTCAATCCTCTTCGGCATCTTTTGGAATCTTGTAAACTATGAAGATCAGGGCCCGCGGTGCACGGTCGCCGCATGCCCCCAATCCACCCTGAACTGGTATTGGTTCGTCGCTGACACCTCCACGGCAATAGTAGTTGCCGCGGTTATCGCCGTAATTTTCGGATTATGGCTCATATTCAGGAAGTGACCGAAACTACGCGACTCTGAAGTGCAATAAGACGAGGTCGCCCCATTCATCTCCGGCGACCAAAGTATAGACGCCAGGGGCCGTGGAAAGTAATGAATTCATGAGATGGGGAACCCTATTCGAATTTGTGGCTGAAACCGCAGCTTCTGCCATCATGCTTGTTGAGACAAACGACCCGAGGGTCGCTGAGGGCGCCCCGCTTGGTATGTAGTAGCCAGTAAAACTTGCCTTAAAATTCTCGGGCATAAACGAGTAACTTGTCACGTTCTGAAGAATCCCGACGATGTTGCGGGTTCCGTTGAACTGGTAGTCGGCAGCGCATGATATGGGCGCCCAAAAGTCTAGGGGTTGGGCGGTTGTTACGTTGCTTAGCGTGTAATACCCCCTGAAGATGGCGATCCCATGAGGAAATGAACCAGGTCCGCACAGCCACCAGAGGCCCGGAATTGGAAAACTGGAAGAGGCGGAGATTTTGACGGTCACCGGCAGAGGATTCGACTCCACCACGTTCAGTCCGATTGTACCGTTCGGCCTGATGCTGGTAGAATTGACTGAAAGCGAGAGTTCGAGGCCTCCTGAATTGGAGACGCTACAAGTCGAAGCAAAACCACACTGATTCTCAGCCCCCACGATGTTTTTTGCGGTTGTGGTTAGAATCGTAGTGGTCAGAGTCGACGTGGTGATCGTGCGTATGGTTTCAAGGCTTGTCGTGGTCTGAGTCAAAGTTCGGGTGGCCGTCGTCGTTGGCCCAGTGATTGACGAGGTCGAGACAGATGTGACCGTTGTCCTGTTCGAGACGCCTGCGAAGTAGCCTGCTCCTGCGCCTACCAAGATCGCGACTGCCAGCATCCCTGCTACGGCTGCTCCTCTCATCGAATTCAGACGAACAAAGGTGTGACCGACCCATAAAGTTGGTTACCAGAGTGATGAAAGACCTGTTCGAGCTGGGCCTGGTGAGACGGAACGTAGCGACCAAGCCGTTCGTATATCAGATCACAGATGAAGGGCGACAAAAGCTGGAATCGAGCTGGTAGCGGAATCTTTCATTCAAGTCAATCTGCCGAGCAATCAACGGCCTTGAAGACGGATGCAACCACTGATGCTATGCCAATAACTACGGCGATGTCCCTGTGTCTCATGTCAGGAAATGGAAGGTTTAGTTGGATTTACGCCTATTCTTTGGAACGGCCTTTGTGAATCGCAATGTCTAGACGAACGTCACGTCCTTCAGGCCCTCGTCACTGGTTGTCGTCTAGTCATACACTTCCTTCCTGTGCCCGAAGCGGAGTAAGATGAGCCTGTCTCCTTGGACCGCGTAAATCAACCTGTAAGGTGGGATTCGGGCAGTCCACTCTCCCTTCAGACCGTACCGAAGTGGTTTCCCGGATTCTGGGTTTTCCGCAATCTTCTCTATCTGCTTCCGGAGCCTGTCCTTCACTAAATTGTCTCGAGTCTTCCTTACGTCCCGTTCGAACTTTTGTGTGTAGACTATTGCCTTGATTTCTACCATTCTTTCAGCTCTTTGAAGAAGGCCTCCTTGGAGCGGACGCTGTACCTTCCCTCCTCAATGTCCTTCCAGGCTTCTTCAACGAGTCGGAGACTCTTCAAGTCTTGAGCAGACAGGTCGGATTCTATCTTCTTCAGCACTATCACGCCGTCCCTGGCTGCCACAGCGAGGACGCTGCCCTCTTTGATGTTGAACTTC
>DASYWW010000054.1 GCA_035935655.1 Candidatus Bathyarchaeia archaeon | reverse complement strand
ATAGGTGGAGACCTGACAATCTGCATCTGTCCCAGATGTCGCCGGAGAACCAGTGCCTCCCGCAAAGTCACACCAGCCCCAGAAGCCGAAGCCTCCGGAGCCAGGGACAGTTATGGTGCCCGCAAACCCAACTTGCCAGTTAGCTTTCCCATAGGCATGAGTGATTGGCACGAGGGAAAGGGACATGAATGTAATTAGGGCGAGTGGAAGGATTGCTGTGAGTTTTCTCGAATTTCGGAAGAGATTCACTTTTCCGCGGGCTGCCCAACAGGTTCGGGTTGGTTTAACGCTTGCTATATCACTTCGACAAAAGGTGGAACGTTGGTTGCCTCAAGTATGGTCTCCATAAAGCTCATCCTCAACTTATTGCCAAGTCCTGGGCGACAGAACCAGGTGTTTATCGAGTAATGCTCTATCAACGGTTTGGCTCTTCATCGGATGTCTCAGACGGCTCTTCCCGAAACCCCTTCATCTAGAGCAGACACACGCCGGCGATTTCTGATTTAGGCTTTTGCGTCATGCCTTCGGCACGAGCCTTGCCTTTGAAATCTGGAGGTACCCAGAGTCCCCGCGCCAGTGTTTGGTGGATTCCTGGACCTCGACCATTTTCGTGAAGAGGGGACAGTCGAGCACGAAGGTCTCCCCCTCGCCCCCTTCGAGGCCCACGTTGAACTTGAATTTCGCACCGAGGACCACCAGCTCGTCGACGGCCTCCCCGTCCAATATCCGTCCGAGCCAGCTCTGGTCCAGCCCGAGCGCCGACACGCTGACAACCATTGGCACGAAGCCGTCTTTGACAAGCCGCCGCAGATGAGCTTCGGGGTCGACCCTCCAGAGCGGGGAGAGGCATTCCAGTCCAAGGTTCTCGCAGACCCTCTCGACCCTGGTCTTCTGGTACACGCTGGCGAGGGCCCCCGTGTAGATGCCTTGCAATCCGAACCCGGACTTCGCGCTCGCGAGCGACCTCTCGAGGTCAGTGAGCTCTTCTTCCTTGACCCCTTCTGTACTCCAGGTCAATTGAGGGACCCCGATTGCCTCGGCCTGCAAGCTCGTCCATTCCAAATCAGGGTAATGAAACATGAACGACATGTCTGACTTCGGGAAGAGCGTGACCAGGCAGGCGAGTTCGTCCTTCTTTGAAGCGAGCCATGCCGCATAGGTCGAGTCCTTTCCGCCGCTGAATAAAACGCCGACCCTCAAGTCATGGATTCCTCTTTGGGTTTCAAGCTAATCCGTTACCCGTGAGCCCGTAATCGTGAGGCCCTATACTGGAAAAAGAACACTAGACATCGTCTGCTCTGATCCTGTAATACAGCTCTGCCTGAGCAAACGGAAAGAGAGGTATGGAAGAATACCATACGAGGTCAACACTCGCATTAGGTCTGCCGCCTATAAGTTCCTCAAATTCTGCGAGATTGGGCCCTCAAACCATGCTTTCAGCGACATTGTCGCCCGAAGGCTAGCTGCTACACCTCACGACGGGAGCCTCGAAAGAGCACTCAAAGGATTCTACGAAGCGAACAAGAACAAACACAACTACTCTTCCCATGTTAGAAGCATCTTCAAGGCCAATAGAATCGTCCTCTTCCCCACAGGAACCAACTCGGAATTCAAGACACTGCATGTATGGAGACCAAGGAAACCGAGAAACCCCACATCCACATTTGCTGAGATTATCGCGAAAGACCCCGCAATTGAACAGTACTTCGAAGCGATCAAAGCCAAGAAGAGAAACAATGGCTACATCAGCCGACGCTCAATTTGGATGGTCCTCCATTACTCGGTGAAGTTCCTCACCTACCTCGGGACTGATATTACAGACCATGCCGTTTCAGACTTGGTAAAATGGAAACAGCAGCACCCATCCGACTTCATGATTGAAGACAAACTCTTGCGCTTCTCGAATCTGCAACCCATATCCACCCACCGCCATGTGGGAAACACAGTCCTTGGGATATTCAGAGAGAACAGGGCAAGGCTTCAAATGAGCATTGACTTCCATCCGGTTTCAAGAACCAAGAAGATCAGTGACGGCATTCTAAGAGATATCTTCCTGGCCCAGACCTTCGAGAATCGGACACTCATGGAATACCAAGCCTACGCAGGTCAAAGGATTCACTGCCTATGCAAAGCGGTTAGAATCGACCAAATAGAGCACTACAACGACGATTTCTCAATCGTCAACATCGAGTTCTGGCAAAACAAGACACGCATGCCGCACATCTGTTTGATACCTCGAAGAGTAGCAGAGGCAGTCATCCAAATAGCCAAAGAGACAGGCCGGATCAATCCCTTTCCGAACTACTCCTACTTGTGGAAGCAGATTACAAACTACGCTAGGTCAAAGCATGGGGTAAAGCTGACGAGCCACTATCTTAGGAAACGATTCCACACAATAGCTCAGAAGACACCGATGCCAGTCAACGATTGGGACTTCCTAATGGGAGACAAGTTAGAGGTCGGATATGGAGCTAGTGCTTACACCCTCGAAGACTGGTCAGAACTGATAAGAGAATACGGTAGATGCCTGGCTCCTTACTTGTCACTTACAGACCTTCGGAATCCCACAATGGACAACAGGTCGTTCGATGAACCTTTACTTCATGAAACCATAGACGGTTTGAGGAAGGTCATTCAGAGACAGGACAGCCTCATTCGCCAGCTTCAGTTGTCATCGCGGAATCCTTGATTCCTCTAGCCCGCCGCGCTCCGCGCGTCGGGCGACAAACCTTTGGGTTTTTCTCCCGCACCTTCTTTCTTCGACCAGCGGGATCCCCAGAACACTCCAAGGCTCATCGGGTCTCCTACCTACCCACGAGCGACCCATTCCATACAACGCCCAGTGTGCCTAGACTATTCTACGATATCAAGGCCGAGGTTAGCCCAGCCGACGCTGGAGGATGCCCATTGATATTGGGTGCATAGGAAGGGCCTCTCATCGTTTTATGACACATATTCGAGTGCAGCCGCCAGTGTCTGCTGGGTCACTCCCGGCGCCAATATCGCATCATAATGAATGAGACGAATCAATTATCTGAAGATATACAAGCCATGAGCGGCCCAGCAGGGGCTGGAGGTTGCTCTAGAATATGGGAAGAAATTCACATCATTTCAGCATATCTTTGTGCATACTCAAGCCTTAAGTACGTCCCCTTGATTCAATGACACATGCCTTTGCAGATAACGGTCGAGCGCAACATTGGCTCCTACAAGGTTCAGGTAACAGGCAGGCGAGAGGAGTTTGGTGAAATTCTAGAGGTTCTCAACGACGTTGCGGACGAAATTGCGAAGACTAACCAACCTTCTGCACAGGTCACTCAAGCAACCTACTCCCAGGCAGAAATTCCATCCATTTCTAGAAGCACAAGGCTTTCCGAGGCAATAAGCGACCTCTTCAAATCTGATTGGGGAGCGAATCAGAGAGGCATCAGCGAAGTAAAGGACGCTTTGGCTACGAACGGACTCATCTATCCACTAACAACTCTATCGGGAACGCTTCTCAGCTTGACAAAAAGAGGACTCTTGAGAAGAATCAAGACCCCAGATGGCTACCGATACGTGAGAGGTACAAATCTATAATGGCTAGTGTTTCCAAGGAAATCGAGAGGTTAAAGGAGCTCGTTGCCGATCTCGACACGAGAGTTTCTAAACTCGAGTCGCCTAGCGAACCCATCCCATCCGCTGGAACAAAGAAGCTCTCAATTAGAGAATTCATGCTTCAAAAGGGAGTCTCTACAGATACCGACAAAGTAGTAGTCTTGGGTTTTTACTTAGAGCGATTCTCCGCCCTGCAGTCTTTCAACATCACAGACCTCGAAGCTGCCTTCAAGGAAGCAAGAGAACCCGTACCCAAGAACATCAATGAGACCGTCAACAAGAATATTCGGAAAGGATACATCATGGAAGCCGGAGAAAAAGACAGCAAGAAGGCCTGGACGCTCACAAACAGCGGTGAAAGCTTCGTCGACAATGGCGCCAGCAAACCCACCGGAACAAATCGGAAGGAGTGACGTTGGATAAGAAGGATCTACTTGCCAAAGTCAAAGTCGCTCAGGAAGTAG
The DNA here is from genome assembly GCA_035935655.1 of Candidatus Bathyarchaeia archaeon. Classification (NCBI taxonomy): domain Archaea; kingdom Thermoproteati; phylum Candidatus Bathyarchaeota; class Bathyarchaeia (SeqCode); species Bathyarchaeia archaeon. Next base: position 7,586 of record DASYWW010000054.1, on the reverse strand, counting down.
CCGAAGCCGCACAGGAGCCATACAAGCTCGAGACGTTCAGGATCATACTTGTTGCTTTGTTAGACGAACCTAGAACAACTGTTCCCATCAAGATTACTCACGAGAAATTGCCAGAGGCTCAACCTAGCACATCCAAGCTGGCTGACCTTAGTGGAATCACAACCGAGCAACTCGGTAACGTTTTCGATATAGAGAACAACAAAGTCAGCTTGATTGTCCCCCTTCAAGGAACAGAGCCAGAAAAACAGATGAATGGCAGCCTTTGCATTTTGGCAGCGAACGAGGCAGTCGTGGGAGATGACTGGCTAGACGCTACAGTATTGGCCGAAGACTTGGCCAGTGCAGGAGTTGGGTCCTTAACGAACCTTTCTCGCACGCTTAAGAGCGAACCTGACCTTTTCAGGAAGAAAGGCTCAAAGGGGCACGTGACCTACAAGCTAACGAATCAGGCGAAAGCTAGAGCCTTCTCTCTCATTCGGCAACTAGCGACAGGCACCCAAGTTAGCGCTAATGTCAGCCAGTAAGGACCGGACATATCGCGACATCCATCAATTCGCTCTGCGCTTCCCAGATTTGAACCAAGCTCCACATGTCCGCAGAATCCAAGTCCTCGGGTACTACCTACAGACTAGTGGGCCTAAGCCAAGTTTCAACGCAAAAGACATCCAATCAGCCTACGAGCAGCTAGATCTTGCCCAAGCGGGCAACTTCAGAGATCTCATCAGAAAGATGAAGGAGCGCGACATCCTTGTCAGGTTTCAGGATGGTTACAGGCTCTCGAAAGACTCGTACGAATCGATTTCAGCCGAATTAGGGAATCCGACACTTGTTTCACTCTCGGCAGAACTCGAGAAGCTTCCTAAGCTCCTCAGGAGCCCCAAAGTTGACTTCATGCGAGAGGCTTTGGATTGCTTGAGGGTCAAGGCATGGCGTGCCGCGATAATAATGACGTGGATACTCACGATGGACCACCTTTACGATTTTGTCCTTGCAACCAAACTTGGCGATTTTAATGCCGCGTTGGCAAAGAACCTTCGCTATGCTAGCCTTTCCATTCGAAATAAACAGGACTTCGAGGAAATCAAGGAATCTGATTTCATCCAGATAGCGCGAAGCGCGGGAATTCTCACAAACGACCAACGAAAGTTACTTGATGAGAAGCTAGCCTTCCGGAATTCGTGTGCGCACCCTTCAACAATAGTCGTCACTGAAAGCAAAGTAACGGCGTATCTTGAAGACCTTGCGTACAACATCCTTGTACCACTGAATTTTCCGTAAATATCCGAAGTTGCACTAGCCCATTACGCAACATCCCGATGCAGGTTCGTCCTAGTCTTCCACTCAGCCGAGTCTTCAACGAAGTCCGCATAACCCTCGTTCATCCCACGATGCTGGACAGCCTCCATCAGGTCAGAATAGCTCAGGTACGCACCTCCAACGTCCTCCTTGAAGTAAAACTTCAGACGCTTCCCGTTATTGATCAGGCGAAAATACAACCGCTTTGGCATCTTCAGTTTCCCTTCTTCTGTCAAAGGCACATCCTCCTACGACTACTAGAGGCGAGAATCATCGACCCTTCCTGCTTCGCTAACTCCCCATAGGGGGTACCGTGTCCTACACAGACCAGCTCATCGCCGCAGGCCGGACAACACGCTCTTCGTCGTGCCTTGTCTCTCACAGACTTGCGGTCTATTGAGATGCCCATTTTCTGAAGGTATCGAGACTTGATGCCATCCGATAGGTAGCCGTACCACTGATGGCGCTTTTCTTTCCTAGGTCGGACCAACATGCGCTTTACCCAATCAACTCTGGCGAAAGTAAGATTTCGTGTCTTCAAAACGGCCTCGAATGCTTCTAGAACAGGACGTCTGAATTGATACCCAAAACGGTGTTCAGCAGTAGCATAGCCACTCCCGTAGTGCCAGTAAGTGACAAACTGGGGAGTCTTCACCTCCCCAAAAGCCTCCATAAACTTAGTCCGCCACAGCCTGTTGAACATATCTAGCCTCTCACTCTTAAGATACAGGTCAATTGGCACGAACCTGTCTTTGTCTTTCTCATATGCCAGTTCAAATACCGTTAGTTCTACATGGGGAAACCAGCCCTTTAGAGAATCACCAGAATGCCAATGGTGAGTAGAACCAACCGAACCTAGGAAGAATCTACCCTCATCGCTCAGCACTTCATTAATGGCTTCGAACCCCGTCCGGCGTAGAATACCAAGCATCTCATTCCCAACGAGCCTCTGCGCGCTGGGAGGGAGAGTAAGGGTTGCCTCAACGAATTCGACCTTCGAATAAGTAGCGTTGCACAGGAGACGGTAGAGATCTAAGGTACTCGCAACCAGCTCTTCATTGTACACCCATGAGCATGTGACGCACACGTCCCTCTGTTGGCACAGAGTGCCTCGATAGAACGTGTGCCCGTTCGAATCCGCCCAGGTGCTAAAGACTTGCCGGCATTCTGTGAGTAACCTAGCTTTGCCAATAGAAAACCTAGCCACAAGATCCACCCACCTTTCAGGGGGAGGCCTACGAATATACCCTGCAGCAGGAAACGCGATTCTTCTCAACAAGCTCACGAAAGAATCTTATTACATGTCCCCAGATTTCAAACGATGGGGACAAATGACGCTCAAGACAAGGACACTAAGGGACAGAGACTTTTCCGAGATTCTCAAGAAATATGGTTCTCTCTCAAATGCCGACTTATCTAAGTTGGCCGCTCAATACCCCCGCTTCAGCAAGATGACACCTGGTGCTATTGAGAAGGATGTCGATCGGTTCGTCCAGCATTATGAGAACCTAGGAATAATCAGACGAGCTAGCGGGCGAGTGAAATGGCTCCCTGCAGAAGTGAATGCACCGATGCAATCCAAAAGTGAAACCAAGGCTGAACCAACTACTCCACCACCGGAATCCAAATACAAGACGGTACAAAAACTAGTACAAGGATTAGCGAATGGGTCCATCGTCCTTAAGGACAAATCTCCCCACAAGGAACTTAACAGAATCAAAGGTGAAATTTACGACAAATTCATGGCTGACATCGACCTTTACAACACTTTCAAGGATAGCTTCGGCCTCTCAGATGTTCTCGTAACACGGATTTACAACACAGCTCCCAAGTTAAGAGCCTATGGATTTATTGAAGAGAAAGAGTAGCCTCTTGTCTTGGCTTTTAACTCCTAATCTAGACGAAGAGTGCGAAAAGTCCATATCAGGACAGAGAAGACTTATGAGATATCGAATCCCCGTATCTCGGTACGCGGATTGGCCGGGGAATTCGAGCTAAACGACATTGCCCGATTGAGTATAACCTACACCTTTCCAAACTCGATTTCAAAATCTGAATTCGACGAATTCATTGATACAGTAAAAGCAGCAGATTTCAAAGGAACAAAATTCGACGAGTTAGATATCCTGAACATCCTAAGTGAGATCTTGCCAAGATTGACTCTCAAGAAGGAATTCACAGAACTCAACGTGAAATCAAAGAGCATCGAACTAGTTATCGCGCCGGTTACAGGAAGAACACGACGGAAGGAAAATAATGAATCTTCCAAAGCATTCTCAGCCGAGAATCTGGAAGCGCTGGAACCCGACCTTAACTTGGTATTAGGACTTCTTATTGGAAGATTCGCACTGAAGTCAGAAACATTACAAGTATCATTCCAGATAGACGCTTCAAAACGCGTGAACTTCGTTCACGAGCTCACACCCTTATTGAAAGAGGACAGTATGGCCCAGCTTGGTGCCATTTCAGATTGGCATCTTAACGCGGTCGAACTACAGTTCAGTGAGTCGATCTTGGGGCGTAAAGTCAAAGGCAAGTACTTAATCTCTCATGACGAGACTTCCGTGAGCGCGAGCGCAACTTCCTCATTCCCGTTCGGAGGAAGATTTGATATTGCAGCATCAATGAGGGCACTCTTGGACAGATTAAACGAAGTCGTTAAGGTCATGGCAGGTGGATTGAATGGCTGAAGACAATTCTAGGTTTGCTAGAGAGAAACTTGAGGAATATGCTGCGATTATCGACGAATTAATGCGCACAATGGCAGCCAATGAATACGCGACATATGCAGACCAATTCGCAGAAATCTCGAGAAGAGTACGACGGAGACCGCCTCCAGTTCAGCCCATTGAAGAAAGAGTAAAGAAACTTGAGGAGTCCGTACATCACCAAAATGACCGCTTCCTAGAATTTGAGATGAAACTTGAGCAGCTAACCACCAAGCTCAATTCAAGGTCGATTGAAGAACGCCTACCCAGGATTGTTGAATACACTTCCAAGTTGCTTCGCGACATCCCATTTGTTGATCATGCTGTAGCCCGCATAACCGACGAAGGTGTCAATACATTGGTGATTCATGATAACCCAAACAAGGTAGTAGCGTTAACTCAAATTATGGTAGCCCTGAACGAAGTTGAGGATGCTTTCCCTGATATCTACTTCACAAAGCTGGTTCTAACGAAGGAGGAAATATCACCAGCTGATGAACTGAACACCGTCACTCTCTACAAGCGAGAGAGTCGCTAACTCATGCCAACACTCCAATGGCAGAAATTGAAAAACACCCACGACTTCACCGCCTACCAATTCCTTCGGACAACAACTCCTACTTATTTGGACTGGGAGGTTATCGCGATCTTCTATTCAATGCTTCACTTAGTTGATGCTTATCTCATACATGCTCACAATCTTACCCCAGCTAATCATAAGGAAAGAAACACTTTCGTCAGAACGCTAATCCGGCCAATTAGAAGAGAGTACGACGAACTGCGCGACTTGAGCGAGAAAGCACGTTATAAGGCAAACTTGGTTGATATTGAACGAGACCATGCACTTGATTTGAGACGCGTAATCGAGGCGTATCTCAAACCCAGGATTCCATAAGACCTACCCTGGTGAGAATTGAACTTTCAGCAGTCCCCAAGACCTAGTGTTGATATACCGTAACGGTTACGTGACCTTAAGTAGTTATCAAGCTAATCCGTTACCATGAGCTGTAACCGTCGCAAAGGTGGACTAGCACGCCTCGACCTCCCCGAATCACTAAAAACGCCTTTCATGAAGGTGAGTCAGCTTGAACACGAAGACCCTTGGATGGGTCTCAGAGACGATTTTGGTCTTCGCAACGATCCTGCTCCTTCTCGCAGTGTACGTTGGCCGTTACTGCACCACGGTTGATGACTACTGCTATCCCCTATGGATATACAACGTCGCCATTGCCTATGTCGGAATCTCGTTGCTTCCTGTTTCAGCAATCGGATTTTACTTGTTTCTAAGACGAGTCAAGCGTAGTGCTCCTCCCCCTATCTAGACCGGAACCTTGTTGTTGTCATATACATGGAACCTATACAAGAAGCTCACATCCAACTTTGAATTACCTATCATGCTAGTTTCCCACTATCAAACCGACGAATGTGACGTTGTCCCCCGTTCCTTTCATGTGAAGCCCCACTATGGGAGTCGTGTTTCTCGTCAGCTCGAATTCGTTCCACGATGTTGCCACTTTGTAGAATTCAATCCCAGTGTGGTTCCCCGTCTTGACCGTGGTCGTCATGGTCACGGACCTCTGGGCTCCGCCGAAGGTCGAGCAGTGTTCGAGAAGGAGTTGACTCCCGTTAGGGAGGCGGACGGCAAAGAACGAATCGCAGGCGTAGGACACCTCGACCCCGGCCCTGGGATTCGTGGATGGGACGTAGTATGTGAATGACACGCTTCCCAGTGTGATTTCGGTTTCGTTCTTCAAAGTGCTCAAATTGACTTGGACTTCGTGATACCCGTTGGGGAGGTAGTTCGAAGTGTTATTGGTACTGATGAAGTTGCCATAGGGAAGGAAGGATCCATGCACCACCCTGGTGCCAGTCTGCAATTGTGTCGAAAGCACGCCTGTCCCGATGGCCGCCAAGATGATGATTCCCACGGCAACAGATGCGGAAACGATGCCTATCGTTCTGTTTGTTAGCATCTCTCTGTTTCGTGGGAGAGGCGGCGATATATTTCTAGGGGAGCGAACGGTCTCTGCTACACACTTCCCTCGGGAGCTATCCCGAGCATGAGTCTGGCCCTGATTACTTTCTCTTCAAGCCTCTTCCGGGGCTTTGCGAGCTCTTCCTTGCAGTGGGCTATCTGATTTCGTTTGTTCTGAGTCCTGATGTACGGCTCGGTGTTCCGGATTATTCTCGCGAGCCCCTCGGCCCCCCAAGTTACAAGCGAGTAGCCCCGGCATTTCTGGGAAGGGTTACTTGGGTTCGGAGTCAGAGTAGATACAACTGTGCAATCCACTCCGTGCGCCCGGAGGAAGGCGCATATTCCTATCATGGGTAATTTCTCTTTTTGGTATATCCTGACGGCGTAAGTGCCATGGGACGCATCGGCAATATAGCACCCTTCGATGTCGATCCATCCGGCGACCAGCTCCCAGTCCCAAATATCGCCCAACCTTGTTTCCTGGTCAGACAATAGGGCCTGTTTCCTGGAGACAGACCCGATTCTGATTTCGTAGGTTTCTCCGTGTTTGAACGTCCCTCTCCACTTTTCTGGAACTTCGATTTGCACGTGCTGGTTGGTTTTCGTCTGTTCGTGTTCGGCCTCGAAGTCGCAAATCCCAGTTATCGTCCCGCGAATCATGTATGTCAACCCCGCTTCGAAGTGGATACCCACTTTGGCCTCGAAGGTTGGTCGCCAGAAATCGAAGCGGTAGCGCGTCGGCCTCCCTCTGATTCTATATACTCTGCCAACTAGTGAAGCTGGAGCCAGAAGCGGACCTACGGAGTTAAGTCATGGGAGCGAGCATACGAGCGAGCAACCACCAATTCATTCCGATCTTGGTTCTCTTGACAATTTCCGAAAGTTCGGGGCTGAGTTCTTTCCGAGTGACCGAACTGAAGCTTATCTGGTAAAGTTTGTGAGGAACGACGAGGTTCTGATATTCTCTCTGGACATAGAGGAACAATGTTTCTGCGATTGTGCCGGCTCTAAGAATGTGGAAATCGCAGATGCCATCTACATGCCCGGTCAGCTCGTACACCTTCCCCAGTTCCATCTTGACGCCGGACTGCTCTTCGAGAAGCCTTCGCGAAACCCTGAATCTGAAGAACTGGCGACCACGTGTCCAGACCGAGTCGGCCCTAGAAACCATGAGGGCGGTGTTGCGCCCAGAATCGCCAAACCACGGGTAGAACCAGTGGTCTAACGTCATGTTAGTCATGTGAGATCACTCCGTTCAAGCCCTAACTCCCAACTCTGCAACAGTCCCTCACAACCTTCGACAGATCCTCCATGGAGTAGCACACCACGTCAGCGTGCTCCATCACAGGCCCCACGTACTCCTTGACAAGGCTGGGTTCAGCCTGCCCCACTTCCACCAGGGCTACGCACTTCACCGTCGGGCTAACTCCCTTGATCCGACGGAACTTCCAATCGATGTAGCACGCGTTCTTCTCGACCCAAGTGAGCGCCACCCCCCTCCTGCTGGTGCTCTGCCAACATTCAATGACAATCGAAGGTCCTGGAAGATAGAAGTCGCAGACATACAGCCTGCCATTGACGGGGAAGGCCGCATGTGTCAGCCGAGT
>DASYWW010000053.1 GCA_035935655.1 Candidatus Bathyarchaeia archaeon | reverse complement strand
ACAGGCGCAACAGGCTGTCGCGGCGGAATTGAAGAATTCGCAGGAGCTGCTTGGACGTGTTGGCAAACAGCTGGTCGAAATTCAGCAAGCAGGACGAGACCTGAATCAGGCGACTCAAACACTGCAAACTGTGCTGAGCGGTGCGAAGACTCGAGGCTCGCTTGGCGAAGTCGCGCTCGAAAGCCTACTTGCCGATGCGCTTCCTCGCAGCGCTTATGAAACGCAGTACCGGTTTTCCACCGGCGCCATTGTGGACGCAGTTGTCCGGACCGGCGAGAAGATTATCCCGGTGGATTCGAAATTTCCTCTCGAATCCTACCGTCGTCTTGTTGAATCTGGAGAAGATGCGCGCAAGGAGTTTTTTCAGGCTGTGCGCAAACATGCTGAGTCGATCTCCGAAAAATACATCCTTCAAAATGAAAACACTCTGGATTTTGCATTGATGTTTGTGCCCTCTGAGGGAGTATTTTACGAGTTGTTGATGACCTCCGACTCGAAGCTGGGCCGGCTGGACGATTATTGCCGCGCGAGAGGAATCCTTCCAGTTTCACCAAACACTCTGCACGCATACCTCAGTGCGATCCTGATGGGCCTGCGCGGGATGCAGATTGAAGAAAACGCGAAACACATTCTTGCGAGCCTCGCGGGCCTTGAGGGTCAACTCGATTCCTTTGGCAAAGTGTTTGACACCTTGGGAGGCCATCTTCGACACGCCCAACAGAGTTATGACGAAGCGGACCGAAAACTGGACCGGGCGCGAGGAAGTCTCGAACTAATGGCACAAGGCACACTGCCGGAGGTTGCACCGAAAGCGTTAGAAGCGTCCACCAAGGATTGAACACAGCATCGATGAGCTCATTCCGGCCCAAAGAGTGATTCCTTTGCTGCGCGAATAAGAGCTCCGTAATCTCCGGCAAGATCTTCTGACGCTAGTTTTTGGAGTTGCACGCGCAGCGCAGAGACATCTGGATTGTTCTTTCTTAAATTACCGAGGACATCCTCGAAGATACTTTTCTCTGCGGTTGGCGCGATCTTTCGTGCTGCCTTCAAGAAGTCCCGAGCAACAGGCATGCTGGCGGCATCAATTTTCCTAATTATCTGAACCGATAAGGAAAATTCTCCAGTTCGCAAACCCTTTAGTCGAATTTCGACTGAATTGTCGGTGCCCCCGATAGTCTGGAGGAGGTCCCCTTTGCTCAACACTTGCACGACGTCGGGCTGATTATTGTGAATCTGGAGACTGACGGGTTCGACTGTGCCGATAATCCGAATTTTGATCCTCTTCTTCTTTCTCTGAGAAAAATTCTGCAGAGGGGCATCAACACGGACCAACGTAATCGGGGTTGAAGCAGTCTGTCCACTGATCGTCAGATTCAACTCTGTCATACCAGGTTGTGAATCTGGTGGAGGAAGGACAAACAACTCTGAGGGAGAGGCAGCAAGGACAAGAGCGCGGCTCGCGCCCAGAATCACTTCATTCTTGTCGGCATCGCCATCAAACCCGGAGCCGCGGATTTCTACTTGTCCGTTTAGAGGATCGAGGCGGGTCGCTGCGTCCAAACTTAATTTCGCAGCATCTTCGGGCTTCTGCACTTCACCAGCCGCGCAATTCTCCGTGCCTTGAATTCGCGCAAATAGAATACCCGGGGAAGCGGGGGCGAGAAAATGTGCTCGGCCACTCTCGTCTGTGGTGAGCGTTTCTCCGTCAGACAATAAGATTTGCACGGTTGCTTCAGTGTGCCCATCTGGCCCGAGGACACCCAGAGTTGCGGGCATGCCTGTTGCGAGCTCTCGTGGCAAAACAATTCGGCCTTTTCGCTGCGCTTGAGCCGGGGCTTCTGTGGAGGCAAATATGAAAAAGGCGGCGAAAAGTAAGGCAAGCATCTTACCCTGTCCACTGCGCATGGGACAATTCTAGCTTGACTCTTTAGGAAGATAACAGGCAGTTCAGAACTTATTCTTGCGGCTGGCTTCGCGATACTGGCACCATTCACATTCACCCGCGTCTGGCGGACTCAGCTTCTCAAGCACTTCGAGTATTTCGCCTATGAACCCCTGGAACTTTCTATCGTCTCGTTCAATCGGAATCCAAGTAAGTCTTCCCGAGAGTGACGCCTCGCTGGCAGTGGGGTTTGCAAACTCGCGCGGTTCGTATACTAGAAGTCCGAGACGCCGAATAGGTGAGAGATTCACATGTCCGACCGCCGCTTGCTCTAGTGCGAGAGCATAAGCATGAAGCTGCCGCCCGTATAGCTGGACATGTTCTGCACGCGGAGATGATGTCTTGAAATCAATTATCGCGTAGGAGCCGTCGTCGAATTTCACAAGGGTATCGATTTTCCCGCGAATCATGCATGCCGTATCGTGACCTGACACATTGATCGGCTTCGATTGAACCCAACTAACACTCGAATCGACTATGCCTGGAGGGAGAAAAGGCATCGCTTTCTCAGTCCGCTTGCCGGAGTAGCAGTTTTTCATCTCACCATCGATAACTGTAAAAATTTTGGCCATGGGCATGGAAGGGCGCCGGAAGCCTTCGCGGACTTTCAGATAGAAGCACCTTTTGCATTCTTCCCACAAGAATGCAAAGTCCGATGGGTTCAACACCCATTGAGAATCGGCTGCGTTCTTTTTCTTGCCATTCAAGGCTAGTTAACTCTCCTCCTCAGTCGTCCAAACGAACCACAAACGCAGTCAGTTGCTGCTCTCGCTCGATCCGGTCGGCCAGTTCATGTGCCAGATCTTCAGTGTTCATCCGCCCGACGCGAACACGGTAG
>DASYWW010000052.1 GCA_035935655.1 Candidatus Bathyarchaeia archaeon | reverse complement strand
CTGGACCCACAGTGGGCCGCTGACACCGAGCCCTGGATCCTCGACGACTCCTATGGCCGGGTCGAGAGGGTCCTCGATCTCGCTACCGGTCTTCTTGTCGTGGGCGACGAGTCGGCCGGCCGGGCAATGGTTTGCCTCTCTAATGACGAGTTTTCTGGCCTCAGGATTGTCCGTTTGTCCCGTTAGTCCCCAGATTCTTCCGCCAGCGTCACAGAATCGTGCGAAAGCGCAAAGATCTTCTGCGTCGCTGAGCTGAAGTGTGGGTCCATCAAACACTTCCGCCCGTCTTACGTAGGGTCTCCTTGTCGCGGTTTCTTTGCCATCGAACTTGGCTTTCAAATGGCTGTTGTCGCAGAACGGCTTATTCTTAGACTGGCCGCATCGGCATAGATTGTACTCCTTTCCCGCCTGGAACTTTTCTCCGTCTCTCCAATCCCACGAAAAGCCTTCCTTGTTAGGAGTTATGACTTGGACTTTTAGTGGAGTGTTCCCGGAGACAAGGTACGGGCCGTCCTTCGAGACAACAATCTTCATGCCGCTAGAAGATTTTGGCATGATGGCGAGAACCGAGAGCCGAAACTTAAGGTCATCGCGCTATTTTGCAACCAAATATCGTGGCGCTCGCGAATCAGGGTTTGATAGGTGGAGGACTGAAGGCGGATCTCGCGGTATTCCAAAGATTTTCCATCGTCAAAGTCGCAGGAAATTCGACATTGATGTGGTTGAGCTCGAGATCCTTCGTCATTTTGGTTGCTGCTGGGCGTCGTTCTTTTGTAAGATTTCCTTGTTGACAAAGTTTCTGAATGAGGGGTCAAACCATGCCTCTATCTCCTTCTCCTTCCAGTACACGGGAAGTTTTCCTTGGCGGAATGCGTTCTTCATCCACTGTAGCCATCCTGCCCATTCGTTATCGCTCAGGATGTTTCGTTCCTTCATGTGATATGCATGGGCGCACATGAACAGGATGTAGTAAGCATAGGGAATCTCCTCAGTAACCTCGTAGGGAGTGTCGTAGACCATTTTGATGAGATTGGGGCTGTCAATCGAAATCGCGATCAAGCTGTGAAGTTTTTCGTCAAGATCGTTCAAAACTCTGGTTTCGAGATCCAGAGTCATGTTCTGAACCTGTTTGCGAGAGAAGTACATAGTGATGAGCAGGGTCGCAATAATCGCAATCGTCTGAGCGAGAGTGAGAACGTCTGAGAATCCAAGAGCTACCGTTGCTATGGTCTCCCGATTCCATATCCTACTTTTCCACGATTCTTGACCTTAAGAGACTCACTAGGCATTTTTTTGATAGCCTGTTCAACGAGATCGACGTGAGTTACGTAGGCTGTACGCCTTCGACGATGAGGACGCGGTAGTCAGCAGCCTTGAAACGATGTTCTCTTGCCTCGCGATAGGCCGGACTGTCATAGTAAGCCTCCGCGTCCGCGACAGTCGGAAATTCTAGGATCACAACTCCCTGAGCCTCTGCGCCCTCTAACACTTTATACTTTCCATAAAGAACGTGTTTTTTGATCGGATGCCCCTGCATCGCGATACGATTTTTCTGCTTGTAGATTTCGTACTCCTTCTCGTCGCGCATCCTCTCTCGCGTGAACACCAAGTACGCAGGCATACTCTCTCTTCAAGTTGCGCCGCGACATAATGTCACGGCACGAGAAAAGAGATTTGGTTCGGGTAAACGACTTTTCTTTCAGACTATGTAAGGATCGCCACGTTCGGTCAGTTCATTTTGCCCGGACCGCAGCAGCTTTCGCAGCGAGGTCTGCAAACTCTTGCTTGCCGTAGGCTACGCCTGCAATTCCCCAGCCGCCCTCGGTCGCCTCCGAGAGGAGCACCCAGGTCCGACTTGCCAGCGTAGGATCCCCCGAAATCTTAGTAACGATTTCCGTGACCTCCTTAACCAACTGTTTCTGGCCATCGCGCGTTAGTGCGCCAGGCGGCGTGATAACTTGGACTCGTACAGTCCTAGCTGAGTCTGTCGCGGCTGTATGAACATGTTTCGGGTCCATTCGGTGGATGTATGCGGCAGTATTGTTCAGGGTGTAAGGTCCTGGGTTCGTAACCCCTTCTGCGCGGATAACCGCTCGAGCCAGCTGTTCTCCGAGCTGGCGATCACTCCCTGGAGGAAAGAGATCTGACCTTGCGTAGACATCGATCATTGGCATGGTTAACTCAAGACCGGGTCATCGCCGGTTTATATCTGAAAGCTGTGAAAAAAGAAAGCATGCAAGTCCTGTCCCAAGAGAGCGAGTTCAGAAAAACGCACAGGAATTACTCTCCAAAATTCATCAATGTCGAGTTCGCTTACTGCCCTGTCGAGACCTCTCTCAACATCCTTGGCAAAAAGTGGGCCATGTCCATAATCCGAGACATAGGCTTCTACGGGATTGACCGGTTCAACCAGCTTCTCAAATCGCTCCAGGGGATTCCATCGAAGGTCTTGGCCACTCGACTCAAACAACTCGAAGGAGACGGATTTCTCACCAGAACCGTAGAAAGAGCAGTTCCACCCCAGATTGTCCACTGGTCATTGACAGAGAAAGGGTTGGACGCTGGAAGAGTTGGGATGCTCATGGCAGCGTTCAGCTGTAAATGGAACGCCGAAAAAGTATTCGACGACAGGAAACCCCGCAAAATGCGTGAGATCTATAACCGCGAAGGAATGGAACTACTCACCAGAGACTTCTAGTAGATCGCCGCTCTTGTCGTTCCTCGACTCTTCAAATATCAGCCTACTATGCATGAGAAAGAACCATGGCCACCCCAGCCTCGACGGCTAGACAATCGCCCTCGACGACGCCCGGTATCCAGTCTCGCAAAGAACCGGTCTTCGGCATCAGCATCACTCCCTACAGCAACAACATCGACGTCATCTTCAAACTAGCCAAGGCAGCCGACGAGTCACGCCTAGATATTATTGGCATTCAAGATCATCCATACAACGGCAGCTTCTTCGACACCTGGACGCTCATCAGCGCCTTGGCGTCGTCGACAAGAAGAATCCGGTACTTTCCAGACGTCAGCGATCTTCCGATGAGACAGCCTGCGGTTCTCGCGAAATCCGTTGCCACGCTGGACATCATAACGAAAGGAAGGATAGAGCTGGGATTAGGGGCAGGTGGCTTTTGGGACGCCATCCAGTCATGGGGTGGAACGAGAAGAACACCCAGCGAAGCTGTCGCGGCGTACGTAGAAGCATTGCAAGTCATCCGTCTCATCTGGAACTATGGAAAGGGTCGTGGCCGGGTAAGTTATCCCGGAAAATACTATCGGTTGGAGAATGCTCAAACGGGTCCTAGCCCGTATCACCAGATGAGCATATGGACGGGCGCATTTGGGCCACGTATGATAGATGTTATTGGCAGACTCTCAGATGGCTGGGTCAGTCCACTGAGTACTTACACATCCAACGATGAGACCAAGATCCGACAGCGACAGATCGACGAATCAGCAAAGAAGAACGGTAGATCGCCGGAGTCAATTCGTCGAATCGCTCAGCTCGTAGGCGCGATCGACGAGCAAGAACGTTCTGACAAGCCTGAAAAGAAGCCGTTCTTCATCCACGAGAAAAACCCGTTCGTGGGCTCAGTCTCCAGCTGGGCAGACTGGCTCGTCTCGTCCTACAAAGACCTGGGATTGGACACGTTCATATTCTGGCCGTCAGTTGAGGGAGATGAAGAGGCTCAAGTTCGCATCTTCGCTCAACAGGTCGTCCCGAAGGTCAAGGAGTCGCTTATGGGCTCTAAACGTTGAATGCCTAGCTTCGACCTGAAAAAGTTGGACCCGGGACCAGTCAATCAAGTCATGGTGATGGAGCTAGCGCTACAGTTCGAGGTGTCGGGATTCGATGGATTGTTCTAGACCTGTTGGACTGCTAACCGCTCAACACTTTTCGCGGCCTGCTCTATCAATGACGCGACAGTACCAGGTTGCGATACGTAGACTGCGTGGCTGGCCTTGACCTCAGTGACTTTTGCGCCCGCCCTTTTAGACATGAATCTCTGCGCGTCAGGCGGAATCATTTTGTCTTCTGTGGTCAACAAGTACCAGCTGGGCCTTGACTTCCATGCTGGGTTGGTGATCTGCCCGCCGAGAGCGTCTACCCCCCACGGAACTTGCGAGTCTGCCATGAACGCCGCCTTTCCTTTGTCAACATCGCCCGCGAAAGACGCCGGGAACTTTGCTTTGTCCAGAAACAGATAGCCATTTTGCGGCGGTAGAATCGGCGGTACTGGCGCTCCAGGAGGTGGGTTTGCTATTAGCGAGTTCACCGACTCGCCCTGGTCCGGTGCGAAGGCCGCAACATACACAAGCCCTGCCACCTTCGGATGTGTACCAGCTTCAGTAATAATTGCTCCGCCGTAGGAGTGGCCGACAAGAATCGCCGGAGAGTCTTGCGAATCCAATACGAGTTTTGTAGCCGCAACGTCACCCTGTAAAGAAATTGTCGGGTTTTGGACGACACTTACCTTGTAGCCATTGTTCTTTAGAATGTTGTATACGCCTTCCCAGCCTGAGCCGTCAACGAATCCACCGTGAACCAAAACTACGTTCATCATGAGAGAAAATTTTCTCAGACCATTAACTAGTTAAGCTTTTTTCAGTTCCCTCACCCCAGACCCGACACAACCCAGCACGAGCCGCGACACTTGCCAAGGAATCTCAAAGGAGAATTCCGCCTAGTACCCCCGGGGGTGCTAGTTTTCGCGGGAGACGATCCTTCATGGAAGGCTAGGGGACCAATCAGCCAAATCACGCCTATCCTCCACACAATGCGCTATGAAAGAACAATAGATCCCATCCTCCTCCACAAAATATGCTTCGCAAGAAGCGCTATCGGGTCAACGGGTATGTCACGCGCTGCCCTAACCTCTCTACCACGACCGTCCCGAGAAAGGCGCCCAGAGCTCCGACAATTGGATTCCCGATCAGGGCGATCAATGCACTAACGGTTAGCGTGACCCCGGTCGGGAGGACTCCACCAACGTACACGATCAACAGCCCCACAATCGCCATAGCAAAGTTACCAGCAGCACCGGCGACCACGAACCTATTCCTCGATAGAACGTCCATGACACTGTTCCTACGGAGAACCAAGTCGAACACCAATCCGTTGGGAACAAGGGAGAGGCCAATCCCCACCGGGGCATTTGGATCTCCAAAGAGAAGGAGTCCAGTGATAACTCCAAGAATTGTGGCGCTCCAGTTTCGGCCCGTCAACGAGACGAGTATCGTGAAGAGCACGGATATCAGAAAGAACAGGTCAAGCTCGAAAATAGTATGTCCCAAAACAACGCCAGACGCGTACCCATAAACCAGGTATAGGGCTGTGAACCCTGCGACCAACGCAAGATATCGACTTGTCGAATATCTCCGAGCCTTGTCCAGGAGTTTCGGGTCCATCTGGGAAATCTTCGCGCTGGTGGCTATCGTGAAGTATGAAGGGTACTAGTCAATACTAGAAGAAGTTCCGAACCCTACTTGTGGCCGGCCAACCACTTCTTCTCTTCCTTATTGGGTGTAAGCTGGCACCCGGAAGACCATAGGAAGGTTCTGGCGGTAGATGGGCCTACATGCTGAAATCTGTCTTGGACGTTTGTCTGCAACCGCTCCTCGTCTTTACCATAGGAGTCGATGTACTTCTTGACTGAACCGAACTCTTTCTCCAGTTTCAGAAACTCGCCAGCGTTATGGATCGTTGCCCGTATCTTCTTCTCATTACGGACTATTCCAGTGTTACCCATCAACGTCTTGATGTCTTTCTCATTGAACTTCGCAACTTTTGGCAAAGAGAAGTCAGCGAAAGCTTTCCGGAAATCAGGCCACTTGTTCTCGACCACACTCCAGTTGAGCCCTGCTGTGAAAACGGACTTGGTCAATCGTTCAAAATACTCAGCATCATCCTTCGGTGGTTGCATACTCCTAGGCGACATGCTACGAATCCCGTGGAATTCCGGATATTTATGCGCCCCGCTTTTTCCCTGGTCAAGTCAGGCTTACTTGATACGCTTGGAGCAACCTACTTGGTAGCCGCCTACTACCAGGTTTATAATCAGGGCAAGCGGCTAGGGCCATAGATGGTAAGCACGAGAGAGAGCCTCGGTCAATTCCCAGAACTCGAGCAGAATGAAGACATTGACCTTACACCGAGGGACAGCAACGTTCTTCACGCGATCCAAGAGGAAGGCTTGACAGTCTTCGCCTTCGACGGACTGAAGCGTCTGCTCGGGGTTCATCAGGAAATGTTGTCCAGAGTTCTGGACAGACTTGAAGATGAGGGTCTTCTCGAGAAGGTGTCCGAAGGGTACAGACTCACCGACAGGGGAAGCCACCAGGTCCCTCGCCCTCTGGGCTCGGCTCAACCACGGATCCCAATCGTTCAATCACTTCTACCACACGACATTGATGTCCAGAGGATAATCGCAGGTCTCAAGGGTCGCTGGTTCGGAAGCCTGCGCTGGCTAGGATACTCGCAGACCGATGAGGGCTTGGTTCTGAAATGGATCACGGAAGAGGACAGCATCCAGATAGATGCAAGGTTCACCGATAATTACCTCAGCATCGACGCCAAGGTCGGAGAGGAGAAAGATGTCAGTCAAGCGGTGAAAGCGTCTCACCAGCTCATGGGCCACATATCACGACTTTACGAGGGCCCCAAGCGCGGCCGGAATCTCTTGACACCGGTCTCGTTCTTTCCGGACCTGTCCTTCGCCTAGTTTGTGACCCGGCATAGGCCTCCTCGGTCAACAAATAGCTCTACCCACCCCATACCTGGGTAAGGTGAAAAAATGAGTAAACAAACAAATTCGTCAGCGATACTTGAATCAATCTCCGACGCAGTAGTCGACGTTACAGAGCGCGTCTCTCGATCCGTTGTCCGGGTAGGAGCCGGAAGATGGAGAGGGGGAACAGGCACGGTCTGGAGCAAGGACGGACACATCGTTACAAGCAATCACGTCATCGGCGACATGCGTGAAGTCGAAGTAGGCTTCAGCGACGGAACAAAGCACACAGCGAAGGTAGTGGGACGAGACCCATTCTCTGACATCGCACTCTTGAAAATAGACTCGAACAGCCTCACACCAGTTGAACCTGGTAACTCCGATAATCTCAAGGTCGGACAATTCGTCCTTGCAGTCAGCAACCCCTTCGGCAGACAACCAAGCGCAACATCCGGAATCGTAACAAACCCAGCTTACAGTGTACGCGGATGGTGGGGATCGACAATGGACAAGGTCGTCGTCACAGACGCACGGCTCAACCCAGGATACTCCGGCGGACCACTCGTGGACGCTAGAGGTCGATTGATCGGAATCAACGCAGCATACGCTAACAACCGCGGAATCTCAGTACCAGTCAACACCGTCAAAGGGGTCGTCGACAAACTAATGCACGATGGAAAAATCAAACGCGCGTACATGGGTATCACAGCAGACAGCATCAACCTCCCAGACAATCTGTCCCAGCAAGCCGGTATCGGCCAAGACGCCGGGCTGATCGTCTACGGCGTTGACCAGGATAGTGCAGCGAAGAAAGCGGGCCTAGCGATAGGTGATGTTATCGTGAAGCTCGACGGGAAACCGGTTGAGAGCCTCATCGACCTTCGCGGACTATTAGACGACAAAGCAATCGGAAGACACGTCACAGTATCAGTGCTACGCGGAGAGAAACTCACGCAGCTGACGATAACACCAACAGAAGCAGAAGAGTAAACAAACCCGAAACCGTGACTCTGGCCCAAACGGCCAGGGTCAACTTTTCTTTTTCCGAGTTCTAACCATAGGTTACCACGCTTCTAAGGCCAGTTTTCCTTCTAAATGTTGATAGGACACCTGTTCACATTCTATTCTCGTCAATGTCATCTGAATCCGCTTCAAAGGAGAAACAGCCGCAGCAATCAATAGATCTTACGAGCATGACTCCAATGGAGTTCACAGTAATCTCCGAACCGTGGACCAAGTACAAACTGGAGGATCAGACCAAGCTCTTCGTGAAACTGGTCGTTGTCAAGGTCGTAAGGGGACTGAATGAGCAGGGACAGCCTGCCTACAATATGAACGCCCAGAACATCATAGCAACTCACGGTGCTCCGAACCTTAGAGGTCAGCCAACGACGACTCAGCTCAACCTGGCGGACCCTTCAAGCTACAAGGTCGTTGCAAGCCTTGACTTTGATCGGATTGGCGACGAAAAATGGAACGAGTATCACCTTATGGATGGAACCGTATTGAAAGCAAGACTCGAACTGTCCAATGTGTCCAGGATAGATAAGTATCAAGGCGACGGCGATCCAGTGTATCTTGTGAACACAAGTCAACCACTCGTCAGGTTCAAGATCTCCGACCAAGTTCTAAAATCGGTCAAACCCCCAGTTCGGCAACCAGACGTCAAAGCACCCTACGGCTAGATGCAAGCTTCCTGAAAAATCGATTCCAATTGGATTGTCGAGCCAGTCTTCGAAATGGGTCGAATTGCCCCAGGTCGGCCTAGGGCTCGATCGCGGCTCTGATCTTTTTCCCTACTTGTTCTAGATCCGCATTGGTAGCGGTCTTTCTTTCAGGGAAACCGCCAGGTAGCTCGTGAATGTAACGAGGAATGACGTGTACGTGCATATGGAAGACCTCCTGGGACGCAGCTCGACCGTTCGACTGACCGATATTAATGCCGTCAGCTTTTGACGCCTTCCTGACTCCTCGCATAACTTTGGCCACCGAAACGAATACCTTGCCAACCTCTTCTGGGGGCATCTCGACCATGCTTGGATAGTGCTTCTTCGGAACCACTAGCGTGTGTCCTGGATTCAATGGGTGAATATCGAGGAATGCGATCGAATTCGGATCCTCGTAAACGATCACAGCTACCGCTTTTTTCGAGATGATCTTGCAGAAGATGCAGTCCTCACTCATGGGTCCATTCCTCCTCCTTTACTTTGTCTCGCTGGTTGGTCCACCTGGAAAGATCGAACAAGAGGCTTGACAGTCTATTCACGTAAGGAATTGCCTCTGGATTGATCGATTCTATCTTGGCGAGTGCTACAATTCTTCTTTCAGCTCTACGACAGACAGCTCTGGCCACCTGAAGTTGTGCTGCGGCAACGCTCCCCGTCGGGAGGATGAACCTTCGCAACGGTTTGAGCCCGATGTGAATCGCGTCAATCGTTTTCTCCAAGTCGTCCACGTGGGATTTGTTGATGCGTGGAATGTTGGCACTGACAAGTTCTGACGCCAGGTCTCCTCCTAAGGTGAAGAGATCCTCTTGTACGGTCTTCAGAATCCTCTTTGTCTTTGCATCTTTCACAATTGCACGGGCCAGCCCTATTTGCGAGTTCAGCTCGTCAACAGCACCGTACGCCTCCACCCTCGGGTTCTCTTTCCCCACTCGGGTCCCACCGTAGAGACCCGTTTCGCCTTTGTCGCCTGTACGAGTGTATGCCTTCATCAAACCCAGGAGCCTACGTACCGATCGAGAACAGATTGTTGCTTATAGTAGCTTAGCAAACGGCTTGCCGCGGCCCAATTTTGGTAGGGAATCAGGAGCCGTTTCCTTGCTGCTAAGAGAGCCTCCTCTAGATTCCCGAAGCGGGAGGGAGCTCCTGTGAGCGCTCTCCGTGCTAGTTCTCTGAATCTCCAGACACCAAGTGGTACCCATTCTTTGGTCACTTCGAGAAAGACGATTGCACCGGCTTGTCTCCGGTTGCGGTCGAGATATTCCAGCACAGGGAGGCGTGAAGCGTGGTAGGCACCGGCTATGTTCGTGGGATAGTCTTTCCTTCCTTTGTTGAGTTCGTAATCGCCGAAAACTTCAGGTCTAGGGCCGGTTAACCAGCCTTCTAGCGCTTCGAACATCCAGCTTGTTGGAAGTAGTAGAACGTGTACGTTGTTGCCAACCGAGCTGGCACTAAACAATCGAAACTCATCGAGTCGGGGATGATCTAGTACGTTTCTACGAAGATCCTTAGATAAGATGTCGTCTATTGCGGTTATGCTCCACTCTGTCGGGACGAGTCTGCGAGATTGGCTAACTCCCAGGAGACCGATTGAGAACATTCTGACAATGTGTTGCTGTGATATTCCATTCTGATAGAGAGACTGGGCTCCCTGGTTAGCAGGCAGGTCAGTATCGGACACGACCTTCTCGATTTGTCGTGGAACGTCTGGGTTGCTGGCGAGGCTAAGCCGTTCCACAACCCCTGATGGCCCGTGAGGTGAGCTTCTCGTTAGGAGGTTGATCCTCACGTACGGTTTCTTCTTCACGACCAGTTCCGTGTCTGTAGGGGTTTCTGACATCACGATCTCCTGGACTAGCGACAGTGTCTTGTCCGGGTTTCGAGCGTCCTGGACCTTTACCGTGGACTTTCCTCGAACCAAACCGAACCGGTATCGCAGCAGCTCGTCTATCGACTTGTCAAGCCACCGATCAGGCGAATCGAGCAAGGAGGGGTCCGGCTCCTGCAATACTGGGACAAGAGGACCTGCTAGGAGGTTGGGATAGCCGTAGCTGCCTAGGAAGACGCCGGGAGGGGAGGCGCCGAAAAACTCGGTTTTCCCAACTACCTTCTCAATATCAACCAGACTCTTTGCCCTGAGGAAGACTGGACAGCGGGAAGAGTTCTGGACACAAACTAGACGATTGCCCTTGCAAATCTCACAGGATACCTCGTGGCTCTGCTCGCTCCGAGCGGGCCGATAGAGGGTGTCCTGCAAGCCTATTACCTGCCGGGTAAGGAAAGCAATTTCAAGTCGAAAAGGTCAATCTAATCATAGCAAGGGCGGGTTCAAATCCGTTTCCTGCTAGCCTTGTGAAGCCAACGATCAAGGAAGCCCTCCTCTACCAGCCACTGGCCGATTCAAGGGTCCGATGCACAGCATGTGCCCGATACTGCAACATTCCCGAGGGAAAAGTCGGCCTGTGCGGCGTCCGACAGAATATCGGCGGAAAACTACAGCTCCTCGTCTATGGAAAAGTGATTACTGGGCATATTGATCCGATCGAGAAAAAGCCTGTCGTCCATTACATGCCCGGGTCGAAGATATTCTCTATCGCAACGACTGGATGTAACTGGCTCTGCCATCCCGCTGGAGCTGAGATCCTACTATCAAATGGCGAAAAGAAACCAGTAGAGGAATTGCTTCCTGGAGACTCTCTATGGTCTTATGACATCGACAACGAGATGAACATTCACCCGAACGTAGTTACGCGAACAGGTTCTCGTCTTTCCCGGATCTGGGAACTGAGATATGGAGCCCGTGGTGCGGGGCACCTATTCCTCACCGCCGAGCATCCGGTTATGACAGACTCTGGATGGAAATCTGTGGAGAGGGTTGCCCCAGGAGAGAAGATTCTGAAGGTCTGGTATCAGAATACCAAAGACTGGAAACGCAAAAGGCCCGGGTCAATTCAGCGAGCCGTATTCAACTGCACAAGATGTGGTGAGTCCGTGAAGGGGATTGACAACTGGAATCGTCACCGAGGAAGTTGCTACACTGAGGGAATGGGCATGTCGCCCGAGGTACGGGAACATCATCGGAAGAGGATGATGAGCGACAATCCAATGAAAGACCCGAACGTGGCAAAACGCGCGATACGCGCAAGTAAACAGAGATTCCTCAAAGACCCGACTCATGGCTGGCATAGGAATACTGAGAGGCTCAGGACTTGGCTTCATCGCCACCCTTCCGAGGGCCAGAAGCAGTTGTACGCACTTCTTGACGAAATGAGTCTTGAATACGATCAGGAATACAGAATCCAGCCAGAGTTTCGCGAGCCGGGATCAAGAGCCATGTACATTGCTGACGCGGCGTTTCCCGACTCTAAGTTAGACATCGAGTTAGATGGGTGGTGGCACTACAAGCACGCGCCAACCCGCGAAAGGGACATCATTCGGGATAGAACGCTCCGCGCGAACGGGTGGCAGGTCTTGAGGATCTCAGGAAGGCACCTCTATTCTCATCGTGAAGAAGTGAAGGCACTCATCGTTCAGCATCTAGCGGCACCTGTGATGGTAAACAAACGAACGTGGGTCGGTGTAACAAGAGTAAAGCCGACCGAGAAATTTGAGCCAGTATACAGCTTCGAATGTATCCCGAACCACAACTACGTTGGAGATGGCATAATCCTCCACAACTGTAGCTATTGCCAGAACTTTGACATCAGTCAGAGAAGGAAGGTGGATGGAACAGACTTGATGCCTCCTGACGTGGTAAGCTTGGCGTTGAACCATGGTTGTCAGGGGATTGCTTACACCTACAACCAGCCGACGATATTCATGGAGTTCGCCCGCGACATCGGAGTTGAAGCTCGGAAAAACGGGCTCATCAATATTTTTGTCTCAAACGGGTTCGATACTCCAGACACCGTTGCGATGATGGACGATTTCCTAGACTGCATAACTGTTGATTTCAAAGGAAGCGGGGAGACCAATTTCGTCAGAAAGCATATCGGCATACCCGACGCACAGCCGATCTTCCAGACGATACAGGAGATTAGGGACCGAGGCAAGACCCACATCGAGATCACAGATTTGATCGTTCCAGAGATTGGCGATAATCTCGACGAAGCTCGGAAGCTCAGTCGTTGGCTTTATGACAACCTTGGACCCGATGTTCCAATCCACTTCCTCAGATTCCATCCGGACTACAAGCTCATGCATTTACCCAGTACGCCAGTGAAGACTCTAGAAGATCACTGCAGAGTCGCTAGAGAAGAGGGCCTTCGATACGTCTATGTTGGGAACGTTACTGGGCATCCATGGGAACATACCTACTGCCCAGAATGCAAGAACATCGCGATCAAAAGATACGGATTCGACATTACCGGATGGAGTCTAGACGAAAAGAACAGATGCACAAACTGCGGATATCAACTGCCAATATTCGGCCAGCTCAGCTCCTCAGTCAGCGAAGACCGA
Organism: Candidatus Bathyarchaeia archaeon; assembly: GCA_035935655.1. Classification (NCBI taxonomy): domain Archaea; kingdom Thermoproteati; phylum Candidatus Bathyarchaeota; class Bathyarchaeia (SeqCode); species Bathyarchaeia archaeon. The sequence goes on along the minus strand of DASYWW010000052.1, from coordinate 5,729 downwards.
TTCCTGCCCGTAGTCAACTAGAGCTGTCACGCGTCAGATCTTCGGATAACGAGACCGCTTCGATTTTCTCCTCGGCTGGGGAACTGTTCCGCTCAATGCGGCGGCGGTCCAATACTCAGGGATCGTCATGGGTGCGGTACGATTTTGCTTCAAGGGGTACGAGGTTTTTCTACCCGTGGTCCTAGTACCTCTACAAGTCCTGGATGAACGACAACGATCCTGAATCCCTTCAGTCTCCTGTCGTGCAGGAACTTGTGGAGCTCTAATTTCACATCTCTTGCTCTTGCGTTCTGAGACCGGATTTAGCTTCTCCGAACCCGAGAATTCGACCCGAGTCTTGAGCCAAGAAATTCAATTGCCGAAGTCATCTCCTCGTGCAAGTTTTTCAAATCCACAATCAGCATCTTTCCGTCCTTCATCGGACTCAACTTCAAGTGCTGCTACGAGGTGCTCAGACTTTCTAGCTCTAATTCGGGATAATTGTTTTGACCCAATTCGTGATTGGTCGCTGAGAGCAAGATGTGGACCAGCTCGTCGGGCGCAATCCTTCTGACGCCTTTCAGATGGTGGAGCAGGAGTTCTACTCGGCCTGGTTGGAAGGTCAACCTTGCCAAGTACTGGTCCTGGTGGACCTTGTGTCTCTTACCATCATCCACAGAGTAGTGAAGTTGAAAGACTAGATCTAATGTTCTGAACGTTCCTTTCTCCTCCATCCGTTGAATTACTCTCTTCGCTTCCTTATCGTCAAGAATATCGAATCCGTCCTTGTTACCGACTCCGAACTTGAACACGACGCCTCCCGACTTGTATCCGGGAATGTCTGCGACCGTGATGTCTAGGGGTTTTTTCTCCCGAGAAAGAGTTCGGAGCGCAGCGAGGATTGCCTTCTGCAGGCTTTCGGTGTTGATATCATAAAGCCATGAAGCCCGAGCGTGATAGATTGTCGGGAAGCGTTCGAGTGTCCCCAACCATGGATCGTCATCAGTACCTTGATTCAAAGAACGAGGCCATCCATTTACCAAGTAGCCTACCATGAGGCTGTTTGCAATTAACCGTTCCATTACGAATAGGGATCGCGAGGACATAGTCCGCGGAAGGTAAAAGAGGCTCGACCCTCATTGAGTAGCACTGTCGCTCTTGTCAGCGGAAAGTGAAGATCTCGATTTCCGGGATATACTGAAACATCTTGACCGGGAATCCGCCCATTTTGTCATCCGACTCGAGACGCATCATTCCGGAAGGCTCGTAACCGTCGTCCAGCCCCATGACCTGATCCGAGATAGTATCGACCTACCTGGGCTTGCGCATCGGCTGAAGCAAAGCGTCGGAACAAGCGGCGATATAGAAAACGGCCGCGTGGTTCTCCACGGAGACCATCGAGATCAAGCCAAGACCCAGCTCGTAAAGTTAGGAGTCTCTCCCGATAACATCGAAATGATATAGCTCAGAATAACCAAGTTCTATCGTATTCCTGGATGGGCTATTGGGATCTTCCACCCTCTCCAAACGCTAACCATTCGAATAATGAATGTCGATGCCGCCGCTAGGACTTCAGCTGGGGGTCCTAGAGTTTGTGCTTGATTGGCTAGAGTGATTATAATTGCGCCTATCAAGGAGGCCACGGCGTATATCTCACTCCTCAGGACTAGTGGTACTTCTGCTGCTAGTATGTCTCGCAGGACTCCTCCACCAATCCCAGTGAGCATTCCCAGTAAGGCGGCAGGCACAGGGTTGAGCCCCGCCGCGAGAGCTATCGTGGTGCCTGTGACTGTGAAAATAGCAAGACCGGTTGCGTCGAATGCGGTCACGAAGCGATTCCATCGCACGATTTGACGGAAGTCCACGAACACCAATAGTCCCGCGACACCCGCAGCAGCTAGGTAGCGCCAGTCGACGAGTGTCGTAGGAGGAGTGTGTCCGAGGATTAGGTCTCGTGTTATTCCTCCTCCGAGCCCGGTTGCCACTGATAGCACCAGGACCCCGAATAGATCCATTTTCTTCCGGACTGCAAGTATTCCGCCGCTCAGGCCGAACGCGAAAGTTCCCACAAGGTTGAGGATCAGCGTCTCGTCCATTTTCACTCACATTCTAAGGATGCTTTAGGGGTCAAGAGTATCACATAAGATGAACAAAAACTTCTGAAGATTGTGCGGGTCCTGGTGGGACTAGAACCCGGCTGGGGTCGTCTACAGGCTCTTGTGGACGACTCTGAGGCAGGCGTTCATCACATAAGGAATCTTGTTCGTTGAAAGCATTTTCTTCGCCTCCTCGTTTTCGAGGCCGAGCTGCGCCCAGAACGCGAAGGGTCTACCATACTTCTTCCACATCTCTACCACCTGCTCCGCAACCTGTGGAAGTTCTTCGCTCGGACGAAAGACGTCAACGATGTCGACCTTTTTCGCTAATTGGGGCGGCAGCTCCGCGAGACTCTTGTACGCTTTCTCGCCAAGAATCTCATCGGCCGTAGGGTTGACCGGGACGATCGTGTAACCGTGTTGTTTCATGTATGCGGGTACCGTATAGGCTTCCTTCTCCGGGTTCTTCGATGCGCCAACAACGGCAATCATGTCATACTTTTTCAGAATCTCTCTGGGTGATATCGTTGCGTTGGGACTGTGGGTTTGGGACGTTATCCTCGCCTCTGGTTCTATTCTGTTGTCCGGTGCCTAAAAAGATGTCAGCTGGAAGAACTAGCTCTGAGGATGTATGTTCTTGAACTGCGCGTAGAACAGTGTGATCGACGCCGTGGCGAAGTAGAAGGGAATGTCATACCTTCCCGTTCCGAAACAAGCCTCCGATCATGGTTGTCACACTGTTGCGGATTCTCGGTCGGGATGAATCGGAGCCGGGTTAGTCACTCGAGAATTGGAAGTTTGATCTTTCAGAAAGAGTTGTGACATTGCAGCGGAGCCGAGGGCTGCCGCAAGAGCAAATAGAATGACCAACTGAAGTTGTGTCGCGTCCGCAATCACTCCACCGATCAATGGACCCACGCCTCCGCCGAGACTTATCGCAGATTCTAAGATTCCCAATCCCTTTCCTCTATCAGCGATAGACGTGTAATCTGACATTAGTGCTGCCGCGGAGGCCTGGATCAACGGATAGATCGGAAGAGTCCACAATATCGTCACCACCAGGGTGTTCGTGACAAGAAAGATTGTCGCAAAATAGAGCGCGTAGCCCACTGATCCCAAGAGGAACATGGGTTTCCTGCCAATCTTATCGTCCAAGGGACCGACGATCCGAAAAGCAATCGCCCCGAGCACCGTTGTCGCGGTTGCCGCAAGACCTGCCATCAACCGGGACCCGCTGAGGGAATCGACAAGGTAGATTGTGAAGAAGCTGTTGAAAGAAGAAGAGGATACAAGCGCGAGAATTGATACGGCGCAGAGGATCAGAACATTTCGTTGTTTGAGGAGACTCCAGTACCCTTCTGGGCGTATCACAGATTTCACAATGGTGAGGCCTTGTTTGGTCAGGAAGGAAACGACTAGGATTCCCGAGTATGCATAGAGCGCCCCTAGAGCGTAGAGATAGATGGGGTCGAGGAATTGGAAAAGGGCTCCACCAATCAGGGTTACCGATGCATATCCCAGTGAGGCTGCTGTCCAGAATTCTCCGATAGCCCGCCCGTACTGGGTGGATTTGTCGGTCGCCAGTGCGGCGAAGATGGGAATGAAACTGGAAGAGAAAAGGCCCATTAGTGCAACGACGAACACGAACTGTGCAGGGTTTCTCAGAAAGGGGAAGAGACTGAATCCAACGGCTTGGACGAGGAATGCGAGAGCGAGAATCCGCTTCCCCTTTCCGGTCGAATCCAGGATTCCTCCCCAGATCGGGGACAGAACGATCGTTTCAACAGCTGGAATGAACGAGACTAAGGAAATCAGCGAGAAGGATGCTCCTAGTGAGCGTAGTTGGATTGGGAGGAAGGCCCAGATTATTCCGGTTGGGCCGAACGCGAGAGCGGTCGATAGCTTAACAGCGATTCGTTGGTCCGTAGAGACCCGCCCATAGGATGGCGCAGAAAATCTAGGGGACTATTTTGAAGGTGTTGTCTGGATGAGCCGTCTGATCTCTTCGCTTATTCTTCGACGTTCATTATCGTCTTTCGCCATCATCCATTCAAGCTTGAGCTTGAACACGCGATCCTCAAGGCTTGTGTTCTGTTTCTGCACTGTGTTTACCATGCTTATCGGCGCCATCGTCCGGTATCAGGCTCATTCTCGATCGTGGGAATATAACAAGTTCTGAACCAGGATACCCATTCTCTATAGCCCGGCAAATCCCCCGATCAAAAAGCCGACAATCGCCAGGAGACCAAAGGCCAAATGTAGAATTATGGTGTTGGCGTTGGCAGGAATTATCGCGTGCGGATCCTTGTAATTCGCCCTCAATATTCTCACAGCCTTGAAAGCAAAGGGCAAGCTGAACAACGCAATGAGCGTTGCGAAGCTTGTGATTGGGAAGGAAACAAAGACCTTCAGAACCGCGTAGAGGAGCAATAGAAAATACGATGTGGCCAACAACCCCACGTAAACCCCGACAGATCTAAGATAGCCTAGCCTCAAGACCAGAGTCTTTTTTCCAACAGCCTTGTCTGCATCCATGTCAGGGAACTCGTTGATCCACAAGACCGCTGCGATGAGCAGTCCGACGGGAATAGAGGCGAGTAAGGGTACTGTTGCTGATGCGAGGGATCCTGTTTGAACGTAGTAGGCGCCCAATGTCATTATAGGCCCGAAATTGAGTCCGACGAGAAATTCTCCAACTCCCCGGTAGGCCAGTTTGAAGGGAGGGCCCACATAGAAGTAAGTGGACACGACGCCTATCAGGCCGAACCAGAACAACTGGTACAGTCCTAACTGGAAGATGAAGTAGAATCCTATCAAAGAACCGAGGATAAGACAAGACGTCGACACCAACAAATGGGTCGATGGCCGAATCAGCCCAGCTGTCAGTATCCGTCCGCCACCAGCGAACGGGTTCTGATGTCTGACCTGCAGATCATTTCCGCTCTTGAAATCAAAATAGTCGTTCAACATGTTACACGCGATCTGGATCAAACTCGCTCCCAATATCGTCAGAAGAAACGTTGACCAGCTGAAAATATGCAGGGTCTCCCATGCGATCACTCCGCCGAGTATGACAGGGACAAAGGTCGCTTGCAAGAATGGGACCCGCATGGCCTTGAGCCATAATCCGATGAAAGGCGGCTTCTTCGTCTCGACAGTTGGACCGGACATTTCGCGATTCGAAAAGCTCGATTTCGCCGGAGGTGATATAAGCCTAATTCCCTGACGGTGTGGATTCAAGAGGCAAAAGGCTAAAGCGTGTTCCGGAGTCAACGAGAAACTCCAATCGGGGATAGAGAACTTGGTCGAAAACTGGGATGTTGTGGTTGTAGGCGCCGGGATAGCGGGCTGCATGACCGCGGGGACCATCGCCCTCAAGGGCAAAGGCAACGTTAGCGTTCTTCTAATGGACCGGAACCCGCAAACGGAAGCCGGCAAGAAAACTGTTCTAGGCTGGGTCTGCGGCGACGCGGTCGGCGAGCACCATATCAAGTACATTCACGATCACATAGGGACGACCTACGGCAAGCCCGAGCTGGAAAACAGGGTAACAGCAGTCTACGTATACTCTCCCGATATGAAAGTGAGGGTCCCATTCGAAGGACCAGGATATGTTCTTGATCGGCCTAAATTTGCGAAACGCCTACTCGATGA
>DASYWW010000051.1 GCA_035935655.1 Candidatus Bathyarchaeia archaeon | reverse complement strand
GCTCGATTGGGAACCTCTTCGTTGGATGGACGCTCAAGAGAAGAGGGTGGCCCATGAAGGAGAAATCAAGGTTGTCGAAGCTGGCTAACTGCAGTGCAGCGACATCCTCTACGACTTCGAGGCGAGCCTCTTGTCAATCAGTTCGATTTGTTGCATGAGGAAAGCCCTGTATGCCCTGAGGAGTTCGACCTGTTCCCGGCTGGTCTTGCGATCCACGAATCCCAGAGTTTCCGCCAGGCCCTTTGAAGCGCTGTCAAATGACCGGTCCAACGCGTTCTTTGCCTTTGGAACAGTTTTCGACAGTTCCGAGTGAGCAGCTGTCTTGGCTGTCTTCAGTAACTCCTTGACGCTTTTCAGCGTCTCATCTGCCTTCGCTTTGACCTCTTCTTTTCTGGTCATACGGGTAGATTCTAACCCGCTTCCACTTGTAAGCGTTACTCTTGGCGGTGGTTTCTCACGAGTGGAACCCAAGAGCGATTAAATTGTTGTAATCCCTGCCAGTGAGAAGTGTCCTATTGACTGGAAAACGGTCTCAGCGATCCTCACTAGTCATCACGGGGATGGGGGGCATTCTGTTTGCGGTTATCCTCGGTCTCGAGTTCGCCTTAGTTGGGATACCTCAGAGATTTTCACCCTGGCTTCCGCCTAATCCCATTGTCGGACTTCTCGTCGCCGTTTATGGCGTCCTGTTTAGCGCCGGTGTCATCTACTACGGCCGCAATCGCGAATCTGGAATAGAAGAGAGGAAATTGTCTGTGGCTGGTGCAAGGCCAACAGAATTCGGGAGCAAGGTCGAAGTGACTGTGGTTCAAAACGGGCCATTCAAGACGAGCCCCTACGGCTCAGGTTGGTATGAGCGTGGAAGTCGAATCAACCTCATCGCCTTTCCCACACCTGAACACCCGTTCAAGAATTGGACGTGTGACACAGACCTGATTGAAATCTTGAATCCGTTAGGGGCCTCGACGATGGCACTCGCTAAAGGACCAGGCATTGTGACCGCGAATTTCTTTTGAGAACGTGTTTGGAGGCAAACGCAGTCGAACTCTAAAATGAGGGCGAGAATGGTACATTCGGGGTTTAGAATCCATGACCTTGTCTGGGACCCCCACAATCCAGAAAGAACTGAAAGTCAAGGAAATCTTCTTTCTTTCGTTACGCCTTTACAAACGGAACTTCCTAAGGTTCTTGGCAATCTTCCTTCTAGCTGAAGCAGTCATAGTTCCCATTAACATCTTCATTCAGTTATTCTTCCCGGTTCAATACCCCTCCCCCACCGCGACCGGGTTCCCCTTTTTGGACCAATTAACGAGTGGATTCGCGGCAATCCCCCAATCACTGGTCACCGTCGCCATTCTTTCACCAATAACTTCGATTTCGGATGGAATGGGAGTAAGTCTTACGGCTGAAATGGTAGAAAAGGAAGGCTCCGGACTCCATACAAGTTACAAAACTACCATCGGGAGCTTCAGACAGATCTGGTATCTCGCTTTGATCACTGGGTTTGTCATTTCTCTGAGTGACCTGTTTTTTGCTCCACTGATACTGTTTACAATCCTCTTCTTCATGGCGCTTCCTGCAGTCATAATCGAACACAAAGGAGCGCTGGGGGGTATTGTCAGAAGTCGTCGACTCCTGAGCAAACGATGGGGTCAAATCTTCTTGCTTCTTCTCATAGAGGGCGCTATTGTCGCCCTACCGACTTTGGCCATCGAGCAGATAATCAGCTTCCCCAGTCCTCTCGGGATGATAGTCTTTGGAATCCAAGGTGCTCTCGTTGGCCCGCTGTACGCTATCGTAAGCACGATTGCTTTCTACTCCAATGCAACAAGGCTGTCCAACGAGGAGAGACAAAAGAAAGAGATTGAGACTAGTAAGACTTACAGGCTGTGGATCTGTCGAAACTGCAAGACCAGCTTTGCGTCCGTTTCTATGCCCAGCCCGACTGCCTTTGGTGGATGCCGTGCCGCAAAGCATGGCTTCTTCTCTGAGCCAAGACATGAGTGGGTTGAGAACCCGCTTCTCCCATCAACAAACGCTGAACCAAGGTGAAATCTCGTTGATTGATCGATAACAACGGAATTCCAGATGCCCACGGATGCTGAAGAGGTTAGTGGCTCGTTTCCGAGCGAATTTGTCGTGCTCGAAGTGTTCGCGAGATTAGAATGAAAATGAGACCAAAAATGAACAGGCCGCCAGCTAGGGCTGCTGATAGAAAAAAGGAAGAGGCGATCATTAGGAATCCGATTATCAAAAGAACTAGCCACGGTTGCTTGATACGAGATTGAGGGACCGGGCCTGGGATTGCGGAAGGGATTGGAGCCACTGATGGAGCGCCTCGAACATTTGCAATATGCTCCTGGACGGCCGTGTACAGAGTTGTATTCGCGCTCCTTAGTTTAGCGTTTTGTACATCCCATTCCTTTCTTTCGCTTCGCCCCTTCAATGAGATCTTGAAGGAGTGAGACCACGACCTTCCAGTCCTGGTCAACGGGCCCACTTCCAGGTCTGAGTAGGGAACATCGATATTCGCCGTTCCTCCTTTCCCAACCACTCTAACGAAATGGTCATAGAACTCAATGCGGATTACCCTGATGTATCTCCAGATGCAGTAGGCGAACAGAACAAGTGGAACCAGCGAGTAGAGAATGGCGTCAGGGACAGCTACCGACGATGCAGGAGGATAGACGACGAAATTATTAATCAAAGTTAACGCCGACAGAAGAGCAGTCAAAGCCGCCCCGAGGAGCCACGTCGTTCTCATATCGAAGACGTGAAACGGCTTTGTGGCCGAATACATCTTTGGCTCCTCAAGAACAACAAGTCGTCTCTTATTCTTTCTCTGTCGACAGTTCTTCGAATAGGCGAAATAACACATTCAAATGAGGTCTAGTCAATTAGACTTGCACGAGCAAATCCACTCTCGAATCTGAGTTCGAATTCGGTTATTCCAGCTCGGGTCGGATTTTCCCAGCCCTCATCGTCTTCTTCATTTTGATTGCGATAGGGGCATTTTTTCTTAGCCCTCCTGTAGTCTCAGGGGCCGTCTTTTGGGGAGGCGCTGCAGCCTGGGGATTATTCGCATGGTGGAGGGCCAGACCGAAGCCAGCGACAAAGATTGCCTTCTTCCCGGACAGAATAGAAACGCTAGAGGGTGACCATGAGGTGTATCAATATTCGGACATCGAGTCTGTCTATGTCTCGGGATCAAAATGGGGGAAGATTGCGATCAAGGGAGGACGCATGTTGTGGTTAGGTCCAAAGCCCAAGAGCGGCTCGGCAGACGACTTCTACGACTGGCTGTCGGAAAAGCTACAGGGCACCGGAGTCCCGATCGGTCTTCCTCCAGGAGGCTTCGGCTCTCCATATCCGGGTGGTTTGTACCTCGTCTTCGGGGTTCCACTGGCGATTTACTTCATACTGCCGTTCGTGCTCCTGCCAGTACTGGGATATAGTAGTGCATCGTCTGAGTTGCTCGCCGCCGGCCCGAGCCTTGTAGTGTTCTTCGTCCTTGCTCACAGATTGGCCGTCAAGGAAGACGACCGGGCGACTGTAATGTATGGAGAGCGATTTCCTCAACGCTCATTCTCGGCTGAAATGGCGGCTCACATCTTTGGAAAGGGAGCGAGGTGGATTCCACTGATACTCCTTCTCGAGGTCGTAGGAACCAGCGCCGTCGCTCTGCTGCCACTTCTCTCGGGAGAGAACGCGTATTTTCTGGAAGTGTTCCAGAGAAGCCAGCAGGATCTCGGGACGACTTTCCTGAGTCAGTTCACGGCGATATTCGCAAACAATCTCAACGTCATGGTCAGAGATTTCGTTCCAATCTACGGCCCTCTTTCTGAATCCGCAGCGACTTACAATACAGCAAGGGTCATAGAAGTCGTTTCTCAGAATGCGTCGATCTCCCCTCACAACTCTCTATAGGTTGTTCCTGCTCCCGCATTCTTGGCTTGAGCTCTCTGCCTACGCAATCGCAATTTTCGAGTCGCTCACCATTCCATCTTCGTGGGGTCCCTCGGCGAAGGTCGATCGAGCGGGTCCAATCGCTTGGTTTGTGAACAGGGTGGCACTTGTGGTGATATTAGCCGTCGGGGTACTTGCAATCGCAGGCGTCTTCGAGGTCCTTGAGCCACGGATGGCCGACCCATACCTGCTTTGGTTTCCAATCTTACTGCTACTTGGTGTCTGGCTTTTCGCTTGGCTGCGCCTGAGGCCCCAGAATCGTCTAAAACCTCCCGCTGAATAGGGCCGTACCCCCGTTCGCCAGAGCAATGCTGCCATTGAATGACTCCCCCGTAGCATATTGGGGATTCATGGGAAAATTGATTGCAAGTTGCGTGGAAGATCCAGCTTTGAGCAAAACTGTGGGAAGATAAGCGGTATTGTAGGTAGTTCCACCAAATGTGATTGAAGCACTGTTCAGTACTGTCGACACGCTTGCAGAGCCAGTATTGCTCAGGTAGACCACACAGACCAATGTAGCGGTCCCATTGCTCCCTGCGCAGTAATCTACCGCAACAGCTACTACTCCAGGAGGCTTTGATGAGAGTGAACCTGTAGCGAAGAGGACGAAGTAGACCAAACCCGCCCCTACCAGGATTCCAGTAACGAACACTATTCCGAGTTTCCTCGTGATGGTCTTCATCAGCGTCGTCGTGTGAGCTGATGACCATCTTAGTTCTATTGTGAAGAACGGCTCTGTCCAAGTCTTCTGTTGCAATAGTCTAGCCAAATGCAACTTGCTTTGTCCACATGGGTCAATCCGATGTCTCTCTGCGCCTGACGACCTCAAGAATTATTCCCAAGATAAGAAAGGCAGAGCCAATTATCGCGACGCCCGCAGCCGCAGTACTACTAGGATCTAACGTGCAATAGAGTGTGGTAGGACAAGTCGGAGTAGGCAGCATGTAAGATACGAACGTAGACATTGCGATGAGAATGGTCCCAATAACCAGAAGAACCTGGACTAGCGTTTTGTTTCTAGCCGACATGTTCGATGTCCTCCTGTCCCGACTCCGCTTCCTTGGTCTTGCGAAATGAATAGCCGACCATTGCAAGACCTACCGGCATGATAAGGAGCGACGGCCAGATCGGCGATGGAGGTCCGATGCAGGACGAGCCATACGGAATGAAGGTGTTGGCACATCTCCAAGCATTGACCAGAGGAATCATAAAGATGAAGAGGCTGAGGGCAGCTAGGATGACTCCGGCCGCGAACAGAAGCCTGTCCAACGACCTTTGGTTCGTTTCCTAACTTATACGAGTAATCGTGGAGGGTCCTGTTACCTCTTAGACGAATGGGACCTATTTTTCTCTCTGATAATTTTCAGGGGTAGTGATTGCCGGCGCTCGCATCAACCGCGTTTTACTTCGGTGATTGACTCTGTCCACTTGTGACCGCATTTTCGGCATTCGTAAGCCAGCTTGAAGGTGTCCCTTTCAATGGGAACGTTCTCTACCGTAGTCGGGTTTAATGTTGCGAAGATATGCCCTGCTTTCGACGCGCCTGCCCCAGTTACAACTACCTCATGCCTCATTTGTTCTGTGTCCTGTTCCCTCCTTTGCACCGATTTGCTCAGCAATCGCACGGCGAGAAATCGCTTTCCACACGACGGGCACTTGCGAAACACTGTCTGCTTTCGATGAGATGTTTCTGTTAAGTCTATCCGACTGAGAATCGGCATGAGTGAAGAAGGAAATCCTGTGGAATTCTGGCAAGAAATGCTGCAAGGTCCACTGTCCCGTCTGATTATTCGTCTCGGAATTTTCTAAGTTTCTGGCATCGTTCGTATATAGTAAGCCTCCAATATTCCATGGGAAATTGACCAGAATTGCCATGGAATCTGAAGTTGCTGGAGCTTCTTTCCAGGGGACGAGGCAATCGAGAACGCAATCGTATCTAATAGTTGCGGCAACGATTGAAGAAGCCGGAACCAGGCTCAGGGCAGCACTGGCAGTTGGACCCGAAGTAAAGACGATCAGACTCCTG
>DASYWW010000050.1 GCA_035935655.1 Candidatus Bathyarchaeia archaeon | reverse complement strand
CCACCGACGAGCAGTATCATGGAAAGAAACCATTCTTCCTTGACCCTCAAAGCTGGGTATGACGCAACAAGTCCCATTATCCCTCCAGCCAACATGGCAAAGCCGAGAGCAATCACCCAGACTGAAACACTGATTGCCGGGTTGGCGAGAGCTATGCTCTCCCGGGAGAGCAGGGATGAGATATCACAGATGTTACCGACTGCCGCTCCCGAAAGAAATGGAAGAAGGTCGGCTGCTACGGTCGCCCCGACGACTCCGCCCAGACCGAAGAAGAGGACCTGCCCGAAGTTCGGTTGACCCCCGAAGCCGTACTCGAGATTCAGACTGATTCCGAGTATCGCGTAGATGCCGTAGAACGAAGCGAACGAAATTGCGAAACCGATGAAGTCGAAGTGCCTTCCAGGGGTAGACGCAAGCTCTCCGAAGGCCGAGATTGCGACCACGCCCAGGACCAAGATTGCAAGAATAACTCCCCGTTTCATTCTCGGTCACTCCTTTGTGGACCCACCCCAGGACTAACAGAATTCCTCCTGACGAGCTTTCTGATGGTCGACAGTCCCGTCGAGCTCGGAGCCAGCCCAGTCGGCTTCAAGAGGAGGATGACGATTATCAGTGCAAACGGGAGTAAAGGCTGGTACCCGAAAGAGATGCCGAAGTAGTAATGCAGGAAATCCATGAGGGTGGCTTGGGAAAAACCCACGATGTAGCCACCAATTATCGTCCCAGTGAAGCTGGTCAGGCCGGCAATGATCACTACCGCGAAGATGTCTAGTAATGTGTTGAAACCCAGGGCGGGAGTTACCGTGGTGTATATCCCGAACACCATCCCTCCGATACCTCCGAGGCCCGCGGCGATAATCCACATGACGTCTACTACTCGTTGGACGTTAATCCCGGACACCCTCGCCAGGTCAAAGTTGCTCGCAATCGCCCGCATCGACTTTCCCATCCTTGTTTTCTTCAGGAAGAGTTCGAGAAGAACTGACATTACGATGGCAAGCACAATCGCGAGGGCGTAGACGTTGGTTAGCTCCGTGTCGTAAATTGTCACGATATTGTAGACCTTGATACTCTGGGTCGCATCCAGTAATCCAACGACCGAAGCCCACGAAAAAACACTGTACCTGATGAACTGGGCCACCGCGAAGGAAGCAAGAACAAGAATGTAGATCGAGACCTTCCTGTCCATCAGCGGTTTGAACGCTATGTGATGGATCGCGAGACCGAGGGCTGCGCAGACTAGAAACGCAGCTGCTCCGATAACAAGGAGATTATCGGGATACACTGCGGAGACAACGACACCCACATAGGCACCAATGGTCAGGAATTCGGCGTGGGCAAAGTTAGGCAGCTTCACTACGGCGAGCGTCAGCGTGAGGCCCAGCGAAACGACGACGTAGATACTTCCTTGGAAGAGAGAGAGCAGGATAGAACCGGGTAACCACTCAAGCAATTGTGGGCTGCAACCGGGACAAACGGTTCGAGCCTATTCAAGGTTTAAAAGTCGATTCCAAGGTCGAATCGCCCGATGAATATTTCTCAGAATCACAAAGCCATTTCTTCAGCAATTGCAACTGTATTGCTCATAGTCGGCCTGGCGGTGGGAGCTGGCGCAGGATACTTCTACGTGTCGTCGACTGCTTCGGGCACAACAAAGACTATCACAGTGGGAGGCACAACAGTCACGAGCTCCGTGACAGGTGCGCCGGGACCAGTGACTTACACGATAGGCACAGTTCTCCCCACGACCCAAACCTATGGGTCCTACGGCGTGTCATTCCAGAATTCTGTCAATTTGGCGGTGAAACAGATGAACGCAAACCTTACCGCCGTCGGAAGCAACATTCAGTTCAAGGTGGTTTCTGCAGACGACGCTGG
>DASYWW010000049.1 GCA_035935655.1 Candidatus Bathyarchaeia archaeon | reverse complement strand
CAAGTCTGCATGGTCCCCTCCTTCCCCTTCGTCATGCTTGCATAGATTCCTGCGGCAGCGAGGAGGCTCCCCCTGTCCTTCTCTGATTTCACTTCACTGGACAGCGCTGCGAGCTTCCTCTTCGCCTCGTCGAGCTCTGTCCTGCTGAGAGAGTCCAGTAGTGAATTGATGTTCTCCTGCACGACCTTACTCGTGAGCACAAGCCTTTACACGATATTTAACCTTCCTTACGCTAACAGCACTGATTACATTTACCTTAGAATTAACTAGTTTAGACTCGTTCGGGAGCCGCCTCCGTCGAAAACTACGAAGCCGCGTACAGTGCAAGCCTAAAACAAACTTCTCCACTTGTCTGTCGAAGAAAACTGGTAAAGTCGAGACCCATCAAGAGGAAGGGGTTTCTGGCCATGCTGCGTCCGCAGTCGATAACCCTAAGTCCTGCCCCTCCTTTTGTGTCCGTGACGTATTCGGCTTCCAAGAAGACGCCCGCTCACAGAAGGCGGGTTCGAAGGAGCAAAACTCCTAGAGCAATGAATCCCACACAACAAGTGACTATCCCACAGCTTTCAAAAGCGAAACAAGAGGCCGCTCAGAAGAGTGATTCGTTGGGAGCAGCCTTCTTTGGAGCTGTGGAGTTCGCAATCAAAGACCCAAAGAAGTTCAGGGAGTATTTGGATGAGTTGGCTGGCAGTTGAAGGAATTCACTGGGACTTTGATGTCTCTTGCCAAAGGCTATTTGGAACTAGCTGAGTTCGCCTGTGGCGTAATTCAGCTTCGCCAACCCCTCCCCTTTCACGAGCAGCCGAAATTCCTAGTTTCCTTATACGCAAATTGACTTCTGTATGTATGGAAAGAGATCGCTTGATCACAGTCTCCTATTTGGTGAAGATTGCTGGTGTGAAAGGAAGAGACAATCAGGAGAAATGTGGAAGAGAGGGGTCTCCGAACCTGTGAGTACACATTCGGTGTCGTCTTCCCGGATTGAATTGACACGAAAAAACCCCGTCCTGTTTGGGCGAAGTCCTAGGAAATCTAACAGATTATTCGATAGGAGCCGAACATAACATACGATATGGAAGGTCTTAACACCATCTTAAGGGAACTCCCGAACCAATGCGTACCAAAGAAAAGGTAGCAGTCTTATTCGCAGCACTGATACTCCTACTCCCAATCGCGGCATCTGCGTTCACTGGTCCGATTTCACTGACCGACCCGAACTGGACAGTCTCTACCAGAGTAACGACCAACGGTAGTGAAATTACCAAAACAAGCTCTCCTGCCACCCAAACTGCAATTTTGCTCTCGTTCCCATTTGCGAATGCAGATTCTGGTGCCACCGGTTCTGCATACACTTCATTCCTCCTAGACAAGATTTCACTTTCACTATCGTCGTCCAACACAATAACCGCAACCTTCGACGTTCCTGCAACATTAGCAACATTAGCAACATTCGTTGGGAATCCCAATGGCAATGCCTGTGGACCATCAACTAGTGTTCGCCTATTCTTCCAGAGCACCGGTACAGGTAATCCGGGAAGCATAACCGGACCGGCTCCCAACAATGGGGGATTCGAAACAAAGTTCTGGTGGTCAAACACTGGCACTGTAGCAACAACAGTTGCCAGCGGTAGTCATTACAATTTCGTGAATGGCGGCACCGGAGGCACGATTACACTATCCGTTCCACTGAATGGAGCAGACTGGTCTGACTTCTATGGACACTTCGGGACCGGCTCATACGGAGCCAATTTCAATGCAGCACTCGGAGCTATTTCATTCATCGGCCTTTCGTTCGGCAGTGGTTGCTTCTTTGCCAATGGCGTTGGCGTTACCGGAGGATCTGCTACCTTCGAACTGACAAGCTACACAATCTCATAGGGAGCCTAGCCCCTTCCCGCTATTTTAGCCAAGGCACCACTTGTGGACATGAGTCTTTCCAGTAAAAGTAGGCTCATACTTCCTGCAGTAGCTCTCACCCGCGAAGTGGTCGCAGGTGCCGCACCTGGGTCCTGCGCTACGTCCCTCTTGGAGGCTCGGTGCTCGGCTACGGATCTTTCAGCTAAAAAGCGGCGCCCTCGTTGCTGGCATAGGTGATTCGCAGAAAGGATTTGACAGCATTGATGTAGACGTCTCTGGTCCCCTTCTCAACATAGGAGTTGACCCATTCTTGGTGGGTGAAGTTCTTGGCTTGCTGAGGTGTAGCCATTGCACAGCAAGCTATGCATTCATCCATTTTGTGTGGGTTGATATTGTGCACAATACGAAAACCTTCCTTAAGCTATCGACTTGATTTAGTTTTACATTGAATTAGGTGATTTTACATCTATCGTCCGAAACGTATTGCTTGCTTTTTGACCCGTGACGACCTATCAGAAGAATTTACTTGACGCCTCCCATGTCAATGAATGTCGTGGCGATTCCGCCTGTTGACAGAAGCTCGGCCTTTACTTCGTTTCCTCGCCTCTCAAGTCTTAGCGAAGCGTCAACAAGCTGTTCCACTGTCTTTCCACCTATTCGCACGTCGTGGGAGGCCCCGTAAGTCACCCGATTCGTCAACAGATACGCCCTGCCGTGGAGGTATGCATCCCTGGCCATTTGGCTGAGATAAACGTCAAGGGCGGCCTGCCTGCTCGAAAGGTTGGACCTGCCCGGTAGGTCCAAAGAGAAGTT
>DASYWW010000048.1 GCA_035935655.1 Candidatus Bathyarchaeia archaeon | reverse complement strand
ACGACGGAGAACCAATCCTCCTCGTCGATGAGGACTCTCGGAGGAGACGAGCCAATTACTCCCGGGGTAATTTTTCTGTCACCTCCAGCCCCCAGCAAAGGGGACATAAAGGATCGCTAGACCAGGCTTTCGCCTCTGGATCCCTTGCCGTTGAGGATCCAGTCAGCCCGACTTTTGCTCTTGCACTCTACTCCGGGGTTCTGTCCCGGATGAGTCGAGCTTAGGGCCCCCTCGATATTTTTTCGAGGGGGTGCCGCCCCAGCCAAACTGCCTACCTGCCGTTGTTCCAGAGTCAACCCTGGTAAGAGATGTAATCGCAGATAGGTGGTGTTACATTGGCGCCTCCACCGGACCCGAAGACCCGGCTTCGAAGGCTCCCACCTACACTCTGTACCCGCAATCACATCCCAGCGACAAGCTGCAGTAAAACTCCACGGGGACTTCTCGCCCCGCTGGGTGTCCCTGGACTGTTCGTCCAGGTAAAGTGGGTTCACCGGGCCCCAGGCGGGGACAGCGGGGAGGTCATTGGTCCATTCATGCACGTCGGAACTTACCCGACAAGGCATTTGGCTACCTTAAGAGAGTCAGAGTTACTCCCGGCGTTTAGCGGCCCTTAGCCCGGTTGTACCCAGGTTTCAGGTACCGCCACTGGCCAGGACTCAAAGGCTGTTTACACCCTTTCGGGCTTGCAGCCTCATATGTTTGTTACCCAGCGGTCCGTGCTTCAAGCACGTAGGACGGAATTAACCTCCTGAACTTCTCAACATCCAGCTTCCTGTAGATCTGTATTCCATGTACTACCCCATACCGGTATATGTGACCTGAAATCCCTATGTTCTGGAGTCTTCTTTGAATTGTAGTCAGCAATTTCCTGTTCTTGTTGTATATTACAGGTCTATCTGTGTACGTGCCTTCTGCATCGAAGAATCCTGCAACGAAATTCTTGAAATCCTCGTTTGTTAGCCCATCAACGACATTAACAATGTTGTGTCGCATTTCTCCGAACCAGAGAAAGAGATCCTTCGACCATACAAGCGCTCTCCATTTGTGCGATCCATCAGTTTTTGACGTATAGTCGTAGAAGTGCACTTTGAAGTTCATCTTTCGGAGTCGCGGAACTACTTCGGACAAAAGCAGTTGTCCGCGCACTTGATCCACCGATACTGAGTACGCCCCTTTCTTTGAAGCGTACGAGGTCCCGTCACCGTACAGTATTCCGATCGGGTATGGGTCAACTTGGTTCAGATGTTTCGCGCTGCTATGCGAAGTTCGGAAGATTGGTCCCACTCTTAGCCAGCACGGTTCTCGCTGTTTAGTAAACAGTCGCCTCCCCCTTGTCACTGCGACCTGAACTCCCAGCATAGCTAGGGGTTCAGGCACCCCTTTTCCCGAAGTTACGGGGCTAATTTGCCGAGTTCCCTCGCCTGAGTTCCACCCGATACGTCTTAGGCTTCTCACCTAGGGGCACCTGTGTCGGATCTTGGTACGGACGGAGAGGGTCCATCCCCTGACCCTTTTCCTTGGCTCCTGGAATCAGCTGAACCCCCCTAAAACGGGAGGCCATTCCCATCTTCGCCTGGTTCTCACCATTACGGTACTCCCCAGGCTTCAAAGGTTAGATGAGACGACGATCTCACTCAGCCTATCCGGAAGCGTCAGGTCAGAAGCTTGCGTTGCCGCGTGTACCTCTCCGGTACAGGAATCTTAACCTGTTTCCCTTTCGACATGGCCGGTTAAGGCATGTCTTAGGACCGACTTACCCCCGGCTGACGACGCATTGCCGGGGAACCCTGGCCCCTTCGACGGAGGGGATTCTCACCCCTCTATGGCTGTTACTACCACCGGGATCTGCAACAGCGAACGGTCCACTGGACCTCACGGCCCAGCTTCCACCCGAACGCCGCGCCCGCCTACCGACACGGGTTTGACCCCGTGTCCCTGGGTATCGGCACCTGGCTTAGTCCCGTATATTTTCGGCGCCCCCAACCTCGGCCGGTCAGCTGTTACGCACTGCTTGGAGGATGGCTGCTTCTAAGCCTACCTTCCAGCTGTCTCCGGTTGAGGACGGCTTTCAATTTCTACACTTAGCCAGGATTCTGGGGCCTTAACCCAAGCCTGGGTTGTTCCCCTCGCGGCCTAGGAGCTTACCCCCCAAGCCCGACTCCGGTCTTCTACGGCGCTAATGGATTCGAAGTTTGAATGGAGAGTGGAACCTTTCGGTTCCTTGTTCCCCAATCAGGACTCTACCCCACCAGCAGCCTCCAACCGGGCTATCCTTAGAGATATTTCGGCGGGAACTAGCGATCACCGAGTTAGATTGGTCTTTTGCCCCTAGCCCCAAGTTATGGGAGTGAGTTGCACGTCAACACCCCTTCGGACCTCCACCGAGCTTTCGCCCGGCTTCATCCTACTCAGGGCTAGATCACTCGGTTTCTAGTGTCATCCCTGTGATTACGGGCCCTTTCAGACCCTGTCCCTCACGCTTCATGAGAATCCACGTTATGGACTATTGGTTTCCCTGCGACTCCAGGCCATACGGCCTTTAGCCTCACCACAGAAATGAACTCCCCGGCCCATGGTACTAAACGGAACGTACAATCCTAGTCCCCTCCCCTCGTAATGCTGCGTCACCACAGCCTCCTTCAGGGAGGATCTACCCTTACGGACCGTACACGTCTGTAACCACCTGATTTCAGGCACTTTTCACTCCCCTTCCGGGGTACTTTTCAGCTTTCCCTCGCGGTACTAGTGCGCTATCGGTCTTGGGACGTATTTAGTCTTGGAAGTTGCTTTCTTCCAGATTCCCGCACCCAAACCGGGGTGAGGTAATCAGGAACTCCAGCCCTAATTCTGCAGTCTTGTATCTATGGGGCTATCACCCTCTACGGCAGGCCGTTCCAGGCCATTTCGACTTCGACTGCGAGAAAGCGGCCGGGCCCTACAACACTACATCCCCCAACAGTTTCCTGTCAGGGTTCGGTTTAGACTGTTCCCATTTCGCTCGCCGCTAATCTGGGAATCCCTCTTGGTTTCTCTTCCTCCTCCTACTTGGATGCTTCCGTTCGGAGAGTTTCTCCTCCCATATGGGAGTTCCACGGTTTGACCCGTGGTGGGAAGTCCCATTCAGGTATCTCCGGATCTAAGGCCGCGTGCGCCTACCCGGAGCTTATCGCAGCTTGCCACGCCCTTCGTCAGCGCCCAAGCCGAGCCATTCGTCAGGTGGCGTATCATGCCAAGCCCTTTAGGAACCCACATTCGATTTGCGTC
>DASYWW010000047.1 GCA_035935655.1 Candidatus Bathyarchaeia archaeon | reverse complement strand
CGCCGAGTCACTCGCCAAGACAGTCGCTCTATCGTTACACCATTCGTGCAGGTCGGAACTTACCCGACAAGGAATTTCGCTACCTTAGGACCGTTATAGTTACGGCCGCCGTTCACCGGGGCTTCAGTTCAGGCCTTCGTTCCCTTGCGGGAGCTGAGCCCTTGCTTTAACCTTCCGGCACCGGGCAGGTGTCACCCCCTATACGTCGTATTCGACTTAGCAGAGAGCTGTGTTTTTGTTAAACAGTCGCAGAGCGCGTTTCGCTGCGGCCGCTTCGGGCTATAAACCCTACAGCGGCACCCCTTCTCCCGAAGTTACGGGGTTAATGTGCCTAGTTCCTGAGCGAGTGTTCTCTCGAGCGCCTGTGGATATTGTCCTTGTCTACCTGTGTCGGTTTGTGGTACGGGCGCCTGACGAACTCCTTAGGGGGTTTTCCCGGCAGCGTGAAATCCAGGACTTTGCGACCGTGTGGTCTCGTCGCCTGTCTCACCGTTGAATGACCCCGTGGATTTGCCTGCGGGATCCGGCTTGCACAGACCAATCGGGATGTCCATCGCCCGACTCCTGTATCCTTCTGCGTCACCCCATCGTGATAACGTTCGCCAGGCGGGGCAGGAATGTTGACCTGCTGTCCATCAGCTACGCCTCTCGGCCTCACCTTAGGACCCGCCTAACCCTGAGCGGATTAACCTTCCTCAGGAAACCGTAGACTTTCGGCGACACGAGTTCTCATCGTGTTTATCGCTACTTATGCCGGCAGGGTCTCTTCCGTGGCGTTGAGTAGTCCTCTCGGTCTACCTTCAGACTCCACAGAATGCTCCCCTACCAAATCTAGAGGCTTGGTGCTGGTTGCTAGAGGCTGGATTTCTACCGCCAAACCTGAATCGGCTTGTTAATGCCTTTGCCGATTTCAGTGTATTCCTGTTTCCATTTGGCGTGTAAATCATCGCTGAGATATTTCAGATCATGAATGAAATCCAGAAGAACACTAACTTCATCACACGACCCGAGGGCAATCACCAGAAAACGTTTGAAGTCGTCCGGTGACCGCTTTCTTCCATATCCTTCGGCGATGTTGATGGGAATTGAGGTTGCCGCGCGGCGCAATTGGGAGCCGAGTTCCGAGCGTTCAAAGCCCGGAAACTTCAGCGTGATCCGGTGAATTTCCAGAGCGGCATCATAACTCCGCTTGTAAATTCTCAAATCACGATAACTGCCAATGCGCTTTGGCGACTCTTCTTCCATCTTCCTTCTTTAATCCAGTTTCTAGCCTCCCGCAACAAGCCTCTAGAATTCCTAAGCTTCGGTGACAGACTTGAGCCCCGTTGGATTGTCGGTGCATGATCGCTTGACCAGTGAGCTGTTACGCTTTCTTTAAAGGATGGCTGCTTCTAAGCCAACCTCCTGGCTGTCCGAGCGATCACACTTCCTTTCCCACTTAGTCTGTACTTAGGGACCTTAGCTGTAGATCTGGGTTCTTTCCCTCTCGACCACGAAGCTTATCCCTCGTAGTCTCACTCCCGTATATTTGTCCGCGGCATTCGCAGTTTGATTGGATTCGGTAACCTTGGTTGGTCCCTAGTCCATTCAGAGCTCTACCACCGCGGCAATTGATACGAGGCTGCCCCTAAAGGCATTTCGGGGAGAACGAGCTATCACGGAATTTGAT